>JASLHV010000341.1 GCA_030153205.1 Roseiarcus sp.
GCTTGGCCGCTGCGCGTCCTCGCCGCGCGCCAGGCGCTGACCCAGCTTGGCTCGATGGACGATCGCGAACTCGCCGACGTAGGCCTGTGCCGGCAGGACTTACGGGATGCGACGGCGCTCGGTTTGGGCGACGATCCGACGGCAATGTTCGCGAAGCGGGCGCGGGAGCGGCACAGTCGGCAGGGTCGCGCGCTCATGCGCTGATGTCGAATTGGCTCTGGCCGTTCGCGGAGCGGCTTTCCCCAGGGACGCGGCCAGAGCGGACTCCTCGCTCCCATCTTGTGGGCCATGACAATCGCGCCTCGATTGTTGGGCTTCGACGCCTCGCCATATTTACATCGCCCGAGGGCATGATTAACAAATCCTTAAGCGTTTTTGGCGCGTGGAGTTGGTCGTGCGTGTGGTCTTACTCGGATTGGCCGTGCTTGCGAGCATTTCGGCCGCTCGAGCGGAGCAACGAAGCGTCTCGACGAGCTTTTCAGTGGGCCTGACGATTGTTCGAGACTGCGCCGTTAAAACGCCGTCGGTTTCTTGCGCCTCTGCAAGCCGGCGTCCTGTCGCGAAACTTCCTCGCGCCGCTCCGGCCATTTCCCGTGCGATATGGGTAAGCATAAGCTACCCATGATGTCGAAGCGCCTTTGGCGGCGCAGTGGCGGCGCCGGCGCAAACTTGACCCCACCCTCCGTGCCGCCTATCTCACGGCCCGCCAGTCGGCCGGACGGCCGCTGCCTCTCGGGGTGGAGGAAAGTCCGGGCTCCACGGAAATACGGCGCCGGATAACGTCCGGCGGGGGCGACCCCAGGGATAGCGCCACAGAAAGCAAACCGCCGGCTTTGCCGGTAAGGGTGAAAGGGTGCGGTAAGAGCGCACCGCGCGGGCGGCAACGTTCCGCGGCACGGCAAGCCCCGCCGGGAGCAAAACCGAATAGGAGCGATCAGGGGCTTCGGCTCCGCGCCTTTTCCGGGCGTCGTCGCTCGGGTTGGTTGCTCGAGGCGCCCGGTGACGGGCGTCCCAGAGGAATGGCCGTCACGCGCGTCGCCTCGGCGGCGCGCCATACAGAACCCGGCTTATAGGCCGGCTGGCTCTCCATTTTCCGCCGGCGGCGCAACGCTCGCCGCTGGCGTGGTTTGAATATGCTCCGGCCTGACGCCGATGCCGATAACGCGCGCCAACAGCCCGCGCAGGAAGGCCGAGCGCGCCACGAGGCGAAGAAAGAGCGGCGGCTCGACCGGCCGGGTGGAAGCCAGCGTCCGGGCTATGACGCGGCTTTGGATCGCGATCTGGCCGCGTTGGATCACCTGAACTGGAAAGAGCCGCCGCCGCTCGACCGCCGCGAGATCGTTCTCGGTCAAGGTCCTCGCCAAAAGAGGGCCCGCCAGGGCGTTGGCGGCCGCGACGGCGTCCTGCACCGCGAGATTTATCCCGACGCCGCCGACCGGCGACATGGCGTGGGCGGCGTCGCCGATAGCGAGGAAGCCAGGCTTGCGCCAGCGCTCCAGCCGATCGACGGCGACGGAAAGAAGCTTCACATCGTCGAAGCTTTTGATCTCGCCGAGCCGTTCGACCGGAAGATTCAGCAGCTCCCCGACATCCCTCGTGAAAGCGTCAAGTCCGCGCGCTTTCAAGGAATCGTATTCGCCCTTGGCGATGACATAGCCGCATTGCCAATAGGCGCCGCGATTGAGGCGAATAATGATGCGTCCGTTCGCGAAGCGGCCAATCGTCTCGGAATCATCGCCCTCGCGCTTTGTGATGCGAAACCACAAGACATCCATCGGCGCGCCGAGATCGATGGTCTTAAGGCCGGCGTGATCGGGCAGAACCGAGTGCCGGCCATCCGCGGCAATGACCAGGTCGGCGCGGATCTTCATGTCGCCTTCCGGCGCATGGGCGGTCAGACCGACGATCTTGTCCGCTTCGATGATGAGATCTCTGGCCTCGGTCTTCATCATCAGTTTGAAATGGGGGAAGCCCGCAGCCTTCTTGGCGAGAAAGCTGAGGAAGTCCCATTGCGGCATCATCGCAATGTAGTTGCAGGGCGGCGGCAGACCCGAGAAGTCGGCGATCGGCGCACGAAAATCGCCGATCCAACCTTCGAGATGAAATACTTTTTGATGCGGCAGTTGCAGGAACTCGTCGAGGAAGCCGAGTTCGCGCATCAGATTCAGCGTCGAAGGGTGGATCGTGTCGCCGCGAAAATCGCGTAAGAAATCGCCGTGCTTTTCGAGCACGATGACGTCGACGCCCGAGCGCGCCAAAAGGAAGCCCGCCATCATGCCCGCCGGTCCGCCGCCGGCAATACAGCAGCGCGTCGAAAGAACGGCGTCGTTCATGGCAGTCCCTTGAAGCGCTTCCGGCGAAATAAACGGCAGTTTGGGCTGGTTCGCAGATTCGCGCAAACCAGAGGCGTCATCGCCGCCAAAGCGGGAATCCAGAGCGCCGCGCGTGAAAATCAGCTCATTGTCGTTTCCCGCTTACGCGGGATAACGCGCCGCCTTTCCCCGCCTCGCCAACGCCTGTAAGGAAGGAGCGCTCCCGTAGCCTTTGGCCAATCGCATCCCATGCTCACGTCTCGTTCCGTTCGTCCTGCCGGCTCTTGGACCGGCGCGCCAGCCGATTCCGTTGTATTGGATCACGACGATCGTTATCGCCGCCGCTTGGCGATGACGGGGGTTCGCGGCCTCGCTTTTCTTCTCGATCTGCCGGAAGCGGTAATGTTGCGCGCCGGCGATGGACTGGCGCTGGAAGACGGGCGCATCGTCGAGGTTGTCGCCGCGCCCGAACCGCTCGCCGAAATCCGCTGCAAGGACGCGGTCGCCTTGGCGCGCGTCGCCTGGCATCTCGGCAATCGCCATCTGCCGGTCGAACTAACGCGCCGTGCGCTGCGCATCCGGCGCGATCATGTCATCGAGGAGATGGCGCGCGGGCTCGGCGCTGAGGTGATCGCCATCGAGGCGCCGTTCAATCCCGAAGGCGGCGCCTATGCCGCGGCCCACGACCACGGCGCGCATGATCATCATCACCACGACCATGATCATGATCACCACGCGCACGATCACGCGCATCACGACCATCATCACGACCACGGCCACGACCATCACGGTCACGACCACGATCATGACTGACGGTGAAGCCTTCGCCGAATTGCCTTTGCTACTCTGGTTGTCGCCGTCTTTTCCAGTCGGCGCCTTTGCTTATTCTCACGGACTGGAATGGGCGGTCGAGGCGGGCGACGTGACAAATGCCGCCACCCTCCGCGATTGGCTCGACGATCTCTTGTCCTTTGGCGCGCCGCGCAACGACGCGGCGCTCTTCGCCTTGTCTTTCCGAGCGGCGGCCGCGCGGGACAAACCCGCGGTCGCCTCTCTCAACGAGCTCGCCGTGGCGCTAGCTGGTTCCGCGGAGCGGCGTCTCGAGACCGTCGCGCAAGGCGGCGCTTTTCTTGCCGCAGTACGAAACGCCTGGAGCGCTCCGGTTTTCGAACTCATCGATGAGGATCATGCTAATCCCATCGCTTATCCGATCGCGGTGGCGCTGGCCGCCGCCGGACATGATTTGCCGCTCGAATCGTCGCTCCAGGCTTTCGTACTGTCTTTCGTCGCCAATCTTGTCTCGGCGGCGGTGAGACTTGGTCCCATCGGCCAGAGCGACGGTCAGCGGGTCTTGGCGGCGCTGCTATCGACTGTAAAGCTTGTCGCGAAGCAGTCGTCGCATGCAACGCTCGACAACCTCGGCGGTTGCGCCTTGCGCGCCGACATCGCCGCGATGAAACACGAAACCCAATATTCGAGGCTCTTTCGCTCATGACCAAGCACGATCAACCCCTTCGCGTCGGCATCGGTGGGCCGGTCGGCTCCGGCAAGACCGCGCTAATGGAGCAATTGTGCAAAGCCTTGCGCGATCGTTTTCAGATCGCCGCCATCACCAACGACATCTATACAAAGGAGGACGCCCGCATTCTTGTTGAGGCGGGAGCGCTGGAGTCCGACCGGATCATGGGTGTCGAAACCGGTGGTTGTCCCCATACCGCCATTCGAGAGGACGCTTCGATCAATCTTGCCGCAATCGACGCCATGCGTCAGCGCTTTCCCAAACTCGATCTCATTCTCGTCGAGTCAGGCGGCGACAATCTTGCTGCGACATTCTCGCCCGAACTCGCCGATCTGACGATCTATGTGATCGACGTTTCCGGCGGTGAGAAAATTCCACGCAAGGGCGGCCCTGGCGTGACGCGATCCGATCTTCTTGTGATCAACAAAATCGATCTTGCGCCCTATGTCGGCGCGTCGCTCGAAGTCATGGCGCGCGACGCCAAGCTGATGCGCAAAGAGCGGCCTTTCGTGCTCGCCAATATGAAAACCGGTGAGGGGCTCGCCGCGGTCGTTGAATTCATCCAACGAAAAGGCGGCCTAGGCGCCTGAGCGCCGCCCATCCTTTCACATTCGGCTGACACGAATTTAACGAAGCGCTGACGGCGCGGCGATGCGTAACCTTTGTGACCTATCCGACACAATGGCGACGGATTTTCGCCGCCGCGTCTGAACTTTCCGGCGGCGTGAGGCGTTTAGTCGCGGAGGCGACGTGAATTCGATGTGAATCCGATGAGGAAAGGACAGGTCATGTTACGCAAACTTGCCTTGACAACTGCGCTTGCCGCGGTCGTCGCGCTTCCGGTCGTGACGACCGCGCAAGCGGCGATGACAGTGGACTCGCTTGCTAAGGCTGTCACGCAGATGGCGCCGGTTCAGCACACGCAGTTCTTTTGGGGCGGTCAACAATATTGTTGGTACGATGATGGCTGGCGCGGTCCAGGCTGGTATTGGTGCGGCTATGCGTGGCGGAGCGGCCTCGGTTGGGGCGGCGGCTACGGATGGCATCACTGGCGCGGCGGTCGTCCCGGCGGCGGACGTCATGGCGGCCACTTCGGCGGCGGCCATATGGGTGGCATGCATATGGGCGGTGCTCACATAGGCGGCGGTCACTTCGGCGGCGGGCATATGGGCGGCATGCACATGGGCGGCGGTCACATAGGCGGTGGCCATATGGGCGGCGGTCACATGGGTGGCGGCATGCACATGGGCGGCGGCGGCCATGGTGGCGGAGGACATGGCGGCGGCGGTGGACACCGTATGCACTGAGTAGGAAGGCCGGTCTCTAAGCCTCGTGGCTGCTGAGACCGCCCCAAATCGGGCGTTTCCGCTTGGCCTGCCGGCTGGGCGGGAACGCGCGTCAAGGCATTAGTGCTCAGCGCGCAAAAACTCTCGTACCGTCGCGATTTGCGCTTCGCTTTTCAGCCATGGCGCGTGGCCTATTCCGGGAAATTCGACGAAGGTCGTTTTCGGGCCGCGTTTCATCATCCGCTCGACGGTATTTCGCGTCAGCAGCGGCGACTCCTCGCCGCGCAGGACGAGCGTCGGGCATTTCACCTTATCCCACACACGCCATAGGTCGACGCCAAACAGAAAATCGGAACCGAAGACCATCTCTTCGTGACCGCCGCGACGCAGGCTGTCGATGATCCCAGGATCAAAATCGAGCTCGTAGCTTCCGTCTTGCCGGCGCCTCGCGCTGTAACTGGCGAGGTTCGCCCATTGGGCGTCTTCGAGCGGACCGAAGGAGGCGCAAGTACGACGAAAATACGCTTCGATTGCCGCGAGGCTTTCAAAATGACGGCGAGCCTCGCCATGCGTCGTCTGAAGATGCAGAAGGCCGGACCAAGGGATCATCGCACCAATGTCGTTGAGCACCAGTCGCCGGATCGGCGACCGCGCTTTCGAAGCGAGCATCATACCGATCAATCCGCCCATCGAGGTGCCGACCCAGTCGATGGCGGGTCGTCCGCGCGGCTTGTGCGCTGAGAAGAGACCGCGCCATCGCCGGCTCTGTGGCGCGGTCGCGACGCGCGCGATGAGAGCCGCGGCGTCCGCGACATAAAGCGAAAAGCCATAATCCTCTTTGTGATCGAGCCAGTCGCTGCCGCCCCGGCCTGCAACGTCAAGACAGACGACGCGACAATTGGTCGCTAAGTCTCGGGCCAGCTCGTCGAAGTCCCGAGCGTTGCGCGTCAGGCCATGCGCGCAGATAACGACATGGGGATTATCCGGTTCGCCCCATTCCACATAGCTGAGACGATGGAAACCATGCGGGCCAAGGCTAGGGAATTTGTTGAGGCGCGGTCCTTGCGACAAACTCAGCCTCCTTTGGCGGAAGGGAAGGGTCGGCGCTCAAGTCTCAGCCGCGCCATCTTGCGGTAAATAAGACTTTACCAACTGTCATTTGTCATTATGTCGCGTCCCAGCGGACGCGGAGGCCAAAGACGCGTGCTAACTTGCGCCATAAACTCCTCCGCGATTGATTTTCCTCCGCAATGATCCGTCAATGGCATCGATCGCCGACTGTCCTTAAGCTTCTTGTCGGCCAGCATATCGTAAACGGCCTCAGCGTCGCGGCCGGGGTGGCGGCTGTGACCATTGCCGCGTCCCTCCTCGTAGGTTTTGTGGCCGGCCAGCCAGCGACGCTCGGCGCGATCGCCGCCAGCATCGCGGACTTTCCCTCGCCTCTGCGCAACAAGGCCGCCATTCTGACGGTGGGATTCGGCCTCGCGATCAGTGCGACTTTGATCGTTCTCCTCGCTGAGGGACACGCCATTGCGCTGATTGTCGCAATCAGCGTCATCTCCTTCATCGCCGGCCTGGTTTCAGGCTTCGGCCGATGGGCTCTGGCCTTGAGCATGCAGATGCTCATTCCGGTGGTCTTCGTACTCAGCTTGCCGCCGACGGATCTTGCGGGCGCTTTGCGCGCGGAAGTTATCTTCGCCATCGGCGGTGTCGCCTATATCGCTATCGCCTTGCTATTGACGGCGGTGACCGACGCCGGCGGCCGACGTTTGATGGCGAGCGAATGTCTGCGCGAATTCTCCGCTTATCTCCGCGCGGTTTCCTCGTTCTATGAGGACGGCGTCGATCTGCCTGAGGTCTATGGCCGCGTAATCCGCCAACAAGCGGCGCTCGCGGATCAATTGCAAAGCGCGCGCTCCCTTCTGCTTGATCAGCCGAAGCAGACCAAGGCGCGCGAACGGCTCGCCGCCTCGATCGGCATCCTTCTCGACGCCTTCGACCAACTTGTCGCCGCGCATGTCGAACTCGCCGCCTTGCGCGAGTCCGAGGCTTGCAAGACCTTGAGAGCGCGCATTCGCGTCACGCTCAGGGCGAGCGCAATTGACCTCGACCGCTTGAGTCTCGATCTTTTATCGCATGCGTCGCCGCGCCTGCCGCCGGACCATTCGCTTGCCTCCTACGCTTTGCTTCGCGAGGCTGATCGTCTCTCGCAAGAAGAGGCGATAAACGAATCGGCGCGAACGGCGGCCCATGTGACGAGCGAACGATTGATCGCGGCGCTCGACCATATACGACGCCTCGAGCGCGCCCTGTCCGATCACGGCGAAGCCAGCGCCTCGATGCAAGGCATCGATCTCTCAGCTTTCACGGCGCGGCCGTCCTTCAATCCCAAATTGCTGTGGCCCCATCTCAGTCCGGATTCGCC
>JASLHV010000350.1 GCA_030153205.1 Roseiarcus sp.
TGCTTCATGCGCGTGTCCGCGGTATCTATACGCACACGACGCCGGTTGACGCCTATCGCGGCGCGGGGCGGCCGGAAGCGGCCTATGTGCTGGAGCGTCTGGTCGATCTTTGCGCGCGCAAGCTATCGATGCCGCGCGAGGAAATTCGCGCCCGCAATTTCGTCAAGCCGTCGCAAATGCCCTATCACACGCAGACGAACCGTACCTATGACGTCGGCGACTTCGAAGGCGCGATGCGCGCATCTCTCGCCAAGGCCGACTATGCCGGTTTCGACAAACGCGCCGAGCAGGCGAAGACGCGCGGCAAGATCCGCGGCATCGGCTTTGCGAGCTACATCGAGTGCACGGCCTGGAACGACAATGAAGAAGGTTCGGTCGAACTTGGGCCGGACGGCAATTTCACCGTGCTCATCGGAACGCAGTCGAACGGGCAAGGTCACGAGACCGCCTATGCCCAAGTCGTTTCGCAATATCTCGACGTGCCACTCGAGCGGATCAAGGTCGTTCAGGGCGACACGGACCGGGTCAAAACGGGTTTCGGCACCGGCGGCTCGCGTTCGATCCCGATCGGCGCGGTGATGGTCGGCAAGGCTTCAGAGAAACTTGCCGCTTCGCTCAAAGAACTCGCCGCCGACAAGCTCGAAGCCGCACCGGGCGACATGGAGATTGCTGATGGCCGGGTTCGCATCGCGGGCACGGATCGTTCGATCTCGTTCGAGGAAATCGCCAAGCTTCCCAACGCCACGCCTGAGAAGCTCAAGGCCATAGATTCCTACGCGCCGGCGGACGCGACTTATCCCAACGGGACTCATACCTGCGAGGTCGAGATCGATCCGGACACCGGCGTCGTCACCGTCGAGCGCTATACTGTTGTCGATGATTTCGGTTTCACACTGAATCCGCTGTTGTTGCAGGGGCAGGTCCACGGCGGCATCGCGCAGGGCATCGGTCAGGCGCTTCACGAAGGCGCAGTCTTCAGCGAAGAGGGGCAATTGCTGACGGCGAGCTTCCAGGATTATTGCGTGCCGCGCGCGGACAATCTGCCGAATTTTTATTTCGAGACCCGAAACATTCCCTCCAAGACCAATCCGCTTGGTCTTAAAGGCGCGGGGGAAGCTGGCTCTATCGGCTCGTCTCCGGCGGTGATGAACGCTGTTAGCGACGCCCTGTGGCGGGCTTATGGCCCGCATCAAATCGATATGCCAGCGACCCCATTCGCCATCTTCAAGGCGATGGAGAGCGCCGCTAACACTTAGAGGCGGACAAGTATTCGCAAAATTGTCGTGTCGTTCCGCGAAGTTTTCGCCTTGCGCCAGTTAGAAGCTTGCGGCAACTTTATCGTAATAGAGGAGATCGGTCATGAAGCGTACGCTGATTGTTTTGTCGACATTGGCGCTTGGCGCGACAGCGGTCCTCGCCGAATCCGACGCGATCGCCAAACGGCAGGCCTTGATGAAAGCCAATGGGAAGGCCACAGGTCCGATCGTTGCGATCATGAAAGGCGGGCCCTTCGATCTCGCTGCGGTGCAAACGGCATTGAAGACTTACGCCGATTCCGCCGAGAAAGGTCCGGCATTGTTCCCAGACGACAGCAAGACGGGCGGCGACACCGAAGCGCTCCCCGCGATCTGGGAGAACAAGAAGGACTTCGAGGCGCATTTCGCCAAATTGGGCGCCGACGCGAACGAGGCGCTCAACACAATCAAAGACGAGGCGACGTTCAAGACGATCATGCCGAACGTATTGAAAAATTGCGGCGGCTGCCACGAGACCTATCGCGAGAAAAAGAAGAGCTGAGCGCGATCGCTTGAAAGTTCAAGTCGGCGCCGCGGGCATCCTCAGGCTTGAGGCCTAACGGTGAAGCGTGGATTGGCGGCGCTTGTCGTTCTCGCCATTGTTGGCGCCGTCGCGGCGTGGTTCGTCTCCGCGCCACGTCCCCTTTATGCGCATGACGATTGGCGCGCCTATGAAGAGGGCGGAGATTCCGGACGCGGACGTATCGTCTTCATGGCGGGAGGGTGTGAATCCTGCCATATGACGCCTGGTCAGGGCGATCCTCTGCGCCTCGGCGGCGGATTTGAATTAAAAACGCCGTTTGGTTCATTCTTCCCGCCGAATATTTCGCCCGACGACCGTGACGGCATAGGCCAGTGGAAGGTCGTCGATCTCGCGAACGCCTTGCTCGCGGGCGTTTCGCCAGATGAGACGCATTACTATCCGGCGCTCCCCTACACGTCCTATAGCCACATGACGCTCGCGGACGTTCGCGATCTGATGACCTATCTTCGTACCTTGCCAGCGGTGCAAGGCAAGGCGCCGGCGCATCGCTTGTCTTTTCCCTTCACCATTCGCCGAGGACTCGGGCTGTGGAAGCTGTTGTACTTAAGAGGCGGCGCGCCGGCGAATGATCCTTCGCAAAGTCCGGAATGGAATCGCGGGCGCTACCTCGTCGAAGGGCCCGGCCATTGCGCCGAGTGTCATTCGCCGCGCGATTTCGCCGGCGGGATCATCGCCTCGAGGCGGTTCTCCGGCGGGGTTTCCGCGGACGGCAAAGGTAAAGTTCCGAACATCACGCCGGGCGGCGCCTTGGCCAAATGGTCGCAATCCGACATCGAGACCGCTCTCTCGACAGGATTTACGCCCGACGGCGATTCACTTGGCGGCGATATGGCCGCGGTCGTGCGCAATCTCGGCCAATTGCCAAAGCCCGATATCGCCGCCATGGCGACTTATCTCAGAACTCTTCCCGCGCTGCCATCGGCGGGAAAATAATTCCGCCGGTCAGGCCGATTGCACGACGGCCTGGGCGTCGGAACGAATGCGTTCGATCATCGCGCGCACGCCATTCGAACGTTGTGGCGTAAGATGCTGTTCGAGGCCCAACTCGCGAAACAGGGCGAGGGCGTCCGTCGTCAAAATCTCTTGCGCCGTCCTGCCGGAAAACAGCGCGATGGCGATGGCGACGAGACCGCGCACGAGATGGGAATCGCTATCGCCCCGATAGAGCAAGATCGGTTCGCCGGCGCTGTCGTCGCGACGCAATTCCAGCCAGACTTGACTGACGCAGCCGCGCACCTTGTTGGCCTCATTATGAGCGGCCTCGCTCAGCGGCTCCAATGTGCGGCCAAGATCGATGACATAGCGATATCGGTCCTCCCAATCGTCGAGGATTTCGAAATCGCCGCGAATGTCTTCAATACTCGCCACAGAAGCCTCTGACATGCACTACCGGCGCGAGATTAACGAAGCTGTCAGGCTTTAGATAGCGAGCCGTCCGCGACCCTCAAGCCTTTACGCCCCAGGCTTCGCCTTATGGCCGCGCCAGCGCGGCGCGAGGTCGGCGGAAGTGAGCGAACTGGCCGAACGAGGCGCGCCAAGACCTGCCGGAGCCGTTGCCTTCGCATTGGAAAGCTTGACGTTTTTGACGGGAGGGTCCTCAGGCGCGGATTTCGCCGGCGCGGCGACGTCGGCTTTCGCGGCGGTCAATAAAACCGCGCCGCAGGCGACCGCGGAGCCGCTACAGCCGATTTTGGCGGCGGCTTCCTCATGCGCCGCCATCGTCTGCGCCTTGCTCAATGTGCGCGCGATTTCAGTCCGCTCGAGGGGCATCCACGAGAAGACCAATGAAAGCCAAAAGGCCGATCGTAATAAAAACATCATCGCGAGGCCGCGCATTTGACCATCGTCGATCCTCCGAGGACCGGACGCGCGCGAATCATAGGGAGAAGTCTGAAAGACCTTGTCTTGGTTTTGCGCCGTTTTTGCCGATGGCGATTAATCATCGAGAAAGCATTTTTGCGCCTTTTCGGAAACCCATTGTCAACCATGCTGGCAACCAGGCATCGCGAAGGGTCGACTTGTCCCCATAGCTGCGCGGCGGCGGCCTCGACCTTAGCGTTCGTTTAAGCCGGAGTTGGGATCGTTGGCGGGCGGCTGTCCGCATTGGGACGGTCCTGGAGCGCGGCGTTGATATCTTTTTTTGATTCTTTCACGCGGCGGTTCGCGCCAGGGGTTCGCCTCGGAGCGAATCCCTCGTCGCCCGATCGCGTTCAACGTTTTTCTTTCGTCTATGCGCGGCTGATGGCTTCACTGATCGCCATCGCGATCACGCCAATCTATCTCGCCTCTTTCGGCGCGCCCGATCTCTGGGCGGCATGCGCGATCGTCTGGCTGATCCTCCCACTCGCCGCCATTGTCCAGGTTGCCCGCACAGGAAAAATCGTCGAGGCGCAAAGCATCTCTCTCGCCTCTCTTCTGATTCTCGCGGCGATCGTCGGTTTCGGCGCGAAAGGCTCGCATGAGCTTATTTTCGCTTGGGTCGTGCTCGCGCCTCTCGAGGCGGCGATATCGGGATCGGCTGCGCTTCTGGTGGCGGCGGGTTTCTTTGTATCGACAATCATCTTCGGGATTGTGGGCGCGGAATATTTGGGCCTCGTCCAAAGCCAGCCTTTGCCCGCCGCGATGACCGCGGCTCTCGCCGCGCCGGCCGCGCTCTACGCTTTGGTTCTTACCGTCGCTGCTCTTGATATTCACCGCCGTCGCTTCACGGTCGAGACGAAGAGCAACGAGAATTATCGGGTTCTCGCAGACGCGATCGGCGATCTCGTCCTCCGTCACGACCAGAGCGGAAATGTGATTTCGATGAGCGGCGGCATCGAATCGCTCTTTCAGATGTCGCCACAGGAACTGGTCGGACGCGGATTTTTCGACCGGGTGCATGTTGCGGACCGACCGGCCTTCCTGCAGACCCTGGCGGAAGCGCAGAAGCGCGACGATTCCATTGCGACCACTTTGCGGTTGCGCCTTGCATCGCGCGACAGCCATATCGACGAGCCGGGATTCGCCTGGGTCGAAATACGCGCGCGCCGCTTCGCGGGCGCGGACGGTCCTTGCGACATTGACGGCGCCGCTGTCATTTCCGTCGTTCGCGACGTCACCAAGGCCAAGACATACGAAGCCAATCTCGAATCGGCGCGCACCGAAGCGGAAATCGCTAATTCCTGGAAAGACCGTCTGCTCGCCAACGTGAGCCATGAATTGCGTACGCCGCTAAATGCGATCATCGGTTTCTCTGAAATTCTGTCCAGTCCTGCGCTTGCGCCGCGCGATCCCGATCGGCAGCTCGAATATGCCGGCATTATTCATGCGTCGGCCGAGCACTTGCTGTCCGTTGTCAATCTTGTGCTCGACGCTTCGAAGATCGAAGCTGGGCAGTTCGAACTTCTCGCCGAGCCATTTGACGTCGCTGGCCTGATCGGCGCGTGCTGTGACATGGTTCGGCTAAAGGCGGATAAGGGCAAGGTCGAGCTCGTACGGGCGCCGATCGATTGCCCGACAGAACTCATCGCTGACAAACGCGCCTGCCGCCAAATCGTACTCAATTTATTGTCGAATGCGATCAAGTTCACGCCGCCGGAAGGCAAAGTGACGATCGGCGCGCAAGCTGGGCCGACGATGCTTACCATCACGGTCGAGGACACCGGCATCGGCATCGCCAAGGATTATTTGTCGCGGCTTGGCGATCGATTCTTCCAAGTGCGCTCCGACGCCGATCGCCTCTTCGAAGGAACAGGCTTGGGCTTGTCGGTCGTGCGCGGACTTGTCGGGCTGCATGGCGGGACGGTTTCTTTGGAAAGTGCGGCCGGGGAGGGCACGTGCGTCATCGTGCGCTTGCCGCTCGACTGCCGTTCAACTGCGCGTAGCGACGCGCCGCCGGCCAAGCTCGAGGCCAACGTCTCTTCGCCCTTTCACCTCAATATGAAAGAGAAGAAAATTGCCTGAGGCGCTCGCTCGCAGTCACAACGATCATGTCCTGTCTCGACCAGCGCGGCGGTCGCAGCGGGGCGCGCGGCCGTCTTTCGCTCAGGCGATCGCGCGTCGTATCATGTCGCGGCCGAGTCGCACGATCGCCGGCGCCGTGCTTGCCGCGGTGATGACCGGCATCGTCGTCAACGCCATGCTCCTGCAGCACTCCCATCGCCTTGCATTGGCGCCGCCGCCGACGCCGATGAAGACTCCCGACGTCGTCACGCCTGCGGCGGCGCCCGCGTCGGCAACAAGTGCGAGCGCGGCCGGAGAAACCTCACCGGCGCCCGCCGTGCCGCCGACGCGCCCGGCCGATCTCGGCGCCCTCATCGAATCCACTTCCGGATCGCCTCATGGCGGCGATCCCATTCGCGATCTGCTGCGCTCCGATTCAGGGAGCAAGGACGGCGACGCGAAAAAACTCACGATCGCCGCGCAATCCGCGCTGATCAAACTTGGTTTCACCATCAAAGCGGACGGCGTCGTCGGCGCCTCCACGCAGCAGGCGATTCAGCAATTTGAGCGCCAGCATAATCTCACGCCGAGCGGCGAAATCACGCCGAAACTCGTCAAGCAATTGAACGTCGCCGCCAACGCTTCGGCGCACTGAACATCGGCGATGCGCCTTCGCGCCGATATTTGGGTCGCGGCCTACATCAGGCGATGCGAAATCGAAGGCGCATTCGCCGTTCTGCGGCGGCGAGGGGCGGCCGAAGCCGGCGCCATATTCATCAAGCTCGATCGCTTGGACGGCCGCGCAGCGCTCTTCGCGCCGGCCCCGCAAAGCGAACTCGCCGAGGCCGAGCGTGGCGTCGAACGCCTCTGGCGGCGGGCGCACAAGGAGGAATGGGTCGAGCCCGCCGAGGTCGAGCGCCGTCTCAAGCGCGAGATCAACTTCGACTCTGATCTTTGGATCATCGAAGTCGAAGACCGGAACGGTTTGCCGCGCCTCGATCTCGCATCGGATTGAAGAAACATTTCTCATCCCAATTGGGTCTTCGACCGTATCGTCTTCGGGATCGACGATGAATTTCTCCGCGCTCAAACTCTATCTGACGGCCTATGTCGCCGCCGCCGTCGCCATGCTCGGTCTGGACGCGATCTGGCTATCGCTGACGGCGAATGCGCTTTATCGACCGGTCCTCGGCGATCTTATGTTCGACGGTTTTCGTCCGGCGCCGGCGATCGCCTTTTATGCGCTCTATCTCTGCGGCGTGGTTATCTTCGCCGTGCGTCCGGCTTTGGCCGCGCGACGCTGGACGGCTGCGCTGATCAACGGCGCGCTTTTCGGCCTCTTCGCCTATGGCACGTACGATCTGACCAATCAGGCGACCTTGAAGACGTGGTCGACGACGATCACGCTCGCGGATATGGCGTGGGGCGCCACATTGACCGCGATGACGGCGAGCGTCGGATATACCGCAGCGTCGTGGATCGCGAAAAATTAGCGGTCAGCGCTCACTCGCTGCCTTTTCCTTTTGATAAGCGCTTGAATATTGCATCGCGATCAGCGCGATCAGCGCAGCGACGCTGACGGCGTTCATTGACAGAAAATGCGCATATTCCTTCTCGGAGAAGGAATGGATGGGCGCGCCGTAGCGATCATGCAGAATTATGAACCCAACGAAGAGGATGCCGATCACGCCAAGCATCGCCTTACGATCCGTCGCCCGGAAGGTCATACCTGCGATCATCGCGCAGGGACATAGAAACAATTCGACGCCCGAGGCTTGACCGAAGATTTTGGCGCAAAAGAACGAATTCGCCGCCCCAATGAGCGGGAGCATTACCCGTCCGGCGAGCGACGAGCGCCGCGCGACGTAAGGAATGGCGAGAAAGAAGGGCGTCGAAAGAAAGGTCAAAAGGGACGACCAATTATCGTCGCCGACGAAGAGCCGCACGTAGAGCGGATAGAAGGGTTGATTGCCGACCACGACGAGCGCGATGAAATTGCTTGCGGCGGCAAGAGGATCGTCGGAATGGGCGTACGCGGCGATCCCGGTCAAGGCGCGCGAGGCGACGCCCATCACGCCGCCTTGAGCCGATAGTGGCTGACGCCCCATTCCGCGCCTCGATCGCCGAACAGACCGGCCGTGGCCAGGAAGAAGAGTCGCCAGCGCCGGCGCCAAAGTTTCGCGTCGTCGCCATAGACCTCTCTAAGGACACGATCCATTTCTTCTCCGGCCTCGTCGAAATTGTCGAGCCAATCCAGCGCGGTTCTTTCGTAATTGACGCCGCTCCAACGCCATTCTTCTTCGATCGTCAGTATGTCGGCGAATTGTCGTATGAGCCCATGGCTCGGCATGACGCCGCCGGTGAAAAAATGTCGCGCAATCCAATCGTCCTTGTCATCAAGGTCGAAGCGATAGGCGCGGCTTCGGTGCGCGAAAACATGGATGAACACGCGCCCTTCCGGCGCGAGCCAAGAACGGATACGCGTCAGCAAAGCGCGCCAATTCGACATGTGCTCGAACATTTCGATTGAGACGATACGGTCGAAAAGGCCATCGGCGCGAAACGCGTTCATATCGGCGGTGACGATTTCGAGATTGCGCAAGCCCCGTTGCGCGGCCTGCGCTTGAATATAAGTGCGCTGGCTCGCGGAATTGGACACGGCTGTGATCCTCGAGGCGGGATAGCGCTCCGCCATGAACAAGGACAAGGAGCCCCAGCCGCAGCCGAGCTCGAGAATTCTCTGGCCATCGCGGAGATCGGCGCGCCGTGCGCTCGCCTCGAGCGCGCGGACCTCGGCCTCGGCGAGGCTCCGCGCGCCGTCTTCGTAGAGGCAGCAGGAGTATTTTCTTCTTGGCCCGAGCGTCAGAGCGAAGAAGGCGGCGGGGACTTCGTAATGCTGGGCGTTGGCGGCGTCGACGTGTTCTGCGATCGGCAATTTCGCCATGAGCGCGGCGAAATCGCTATCAGGGACGGGCAGTTCGGCGAGCTTTCGGCGTGTTCGTCCGACCAGCCACGAAATTCCCGCGCGCGTCGCGGCGTCGGGAAAAGGCGCGCGTTCGGCCGCTTTCGAGAGCGTCGCGATAATAGTCATGGTGAAGCCCCTCCCGCGATGGTCGGGGAACGAGGCGGCCCTGGAAAGAACGTATTGACCCGCCTTCTATAGGAGTTGAATGCCGCACCGCGCGAGCGCGCCATATGCGCCTCCAGCGGCGGCACGCCGGAGACGTACACAAGCAGCCAATAGATGAAGAGCGGGCCAATAAGGGCGAGGGTCCCATGGAGGTTCGTGGGCGGGACGCCGATCGCAATGAATGGGTAGGCGCACCAGCCGAGCCATTCGAAAAAATAATTGGGATGGCGCGACAGGCGCCAGAGGCCGATCTCGCAAAGGCCGCCGCGATTGGCGGGGTCGGCTCTGAAACGCGTCAGTTGAGCGTCCGCGATTCCTTCGCCGATAATCGCGACGATCAGGACGATCCCGCCGATCCCGTCGCCCAAGCCCGGAAAAGGAGCGGGATTTCTCGCGGCGACGGCGATCGACAGGACGAGCAGAAACGCCGCGGCGGCCTGGATCTGGAGAAACCAAAACAAGCGCCGCGAGAAATCGGCGCCCCATTGGTCTTTAAGCGCTTGATAGCGTGGGTCTTCGCCGCCCTTCAGCGTGCGCGCCATGATATGGCCGCCGAGACGCAATCCCCACGCGATCGCGAGCGCCGCCATCATGATTTGGCGGCCGTTTGGCGTGGAGGCTGGCGGAATCGGGATCAGAGCGAGCGCGCCGCCGACGCCGCCGACAGCGAAGGACCAGATTGTATCGACCCATCCCGAGCGGCCAGTGGCCCTTTGCGCATAGAACGCGCCCGTCATGATCACGACAAGCGCGATCGCGGCGAAGACCAACGGGATCATCTCGCCCATCTTGCCTCTTCCCCACCGCCAAGGGGCCCTCTGCGTCGACACCTGTGCGTCGCCTAAGAGAATACGCGCCGACAGGCGTCGCGGATGAGCTCGGCGCGCAGAAATTTTGAGAACTGTCTGATTCCCTTTGAGAAAAAAATTCTTCGACGCGACGGCGTCCAACCCGCAACCATTTCCGACCCGCCCCGTATAGACTGTTGGAGCGCCGGATGCGTCCAGAGGGGCGCGACGCTTCGGGAGCCGATCGATGTTCTTGGAGGCGCATTATTCGGGGCCGAGCCAACGCCTGAGTATTGCGGTGATCGGCGCCGGGGTTTCCGGCCTCGCCGCCGCTTGGCTGCTCAGCGAGAAACATGATGTGACCTTGTTCGAAGCAGAGCCCCGGCCCGGCGGTCATTGCTGTACGATCGAGACGGGCGTGGCCGGCGATCCGCTTCCGGTCGATATGGGATTCATCGTCTATAACGAACTCACCTACCCGAACCTGACGGCTTTGTTCGATCATTTGAAGGTTCCGACCAAAGCGTCGGAAATGACCTTTGCGGTTTCTCTCGACGACGGCCTTCTCGAATATTCGGGCTCGAACCTTTCAGGATTGCTGGCGCAAAAACGCAATCTCGTTCGGCCGCGCTTTTGGGCGATGTTGCGCGATCTCCTACGTTTTTATCGTCAGGCGCCGCGCGAGATCGCCGGCCTCGGTCTCCTCAGTCTCGGCGATTATCTCGACAGCCGCGGCTACGGCGACGTGTTTCGCCAAGATCATCTTTATCCCATGGCGGCGGCGATCTGGTCCCTGCCTGTAGGCAAAGTTGCGGATTATCCGGCCGCCGCTTTTCTGTCTTTCTGCGAAAACCATGGGCTTTTGAAACTGTCAGGGCGCCCGATCTGGCGTACCGTCCTCGGCGGCTCCAAGACTTATGTGGATGCGCTCCTCGGCGCGTTTCGCGGCCGGCTCAGGCTTGCCGACCCCGTCGCGCACGTGCGACGCGACGCGAGTGGCGCTTTCGTTGGGACGAGCGGCGGCGAAGAGCGTTATGATCGCGTCGTCCTTGCCTGTCATGCCGACCAGGCGCTGGCGATCCTTGGCGATTGCGATGATGAGGAGCGCCGCATTCTCGGCGCATTCCGCTACAGTCTCAATGAAGCGGTCCTGCATAAAGACGAGCGCTTGATGCCGCGCCGTCGCGCGGTCTGGTCGAGCTGGAACTACCTTGGCCGCGCCGGCGATGGAGGCGCGACGGTTTCGGTGACCTATTGGATGAATCGACTGCAAGGAATCGCCGAGAGCTCGCCGCGTTTCGTCACGCTCAATCCTTATCAAGCGCCGCGTCAAGATCTCGTCATTGAGCGACGGACATTTCACCATCCGATCTTCGACGTCGCAGCGATCGCCGCGCAGGAAAAACTCTGGTCGCTGCAGGGGCGTCGCGCGACTTGGTTTTGCGGGGCCTATTTCGGCGCTGGCTTCCACGAAGACGGATTGCAGGCGGGGCTCGCCGTCGCCGAGGCTCTCGGCGGCGTGCGCCGGCCGTGGCGCGTCGTTGATGAATCCAGTCGAATCAAAATTCACGCGCCACGCGAACCTGTCGAGGCGATCGTCGCATGAGCGCTTTGACGACATCTCTTTATGTCGGCGCGGTCACCCATCGTCGCCTCCGGCCAAAAAGACACGCTTTGCGCTATCGCACTTATGCGCTGTTTGTCGATCTCGACGAATTGCCCGCTGTCGATCGCGCTCTGAGATTATTTTCTCACAATCGTTTCAATATCTTCAGCCTCTATGACCGCGATTATGGCTCTGGCGACGGCCAGCCGATGCGTACTCGGATCGAGCGCTGCATGCAGGCCGCGGGGCTGGCGCCGGACGGCGGCGCCATACGACTCCTGACCATGCCGCGCATTTTAGGATACGCCTTCAACCCTTTGAGTCTCTATTTTTGCTACGCGCGCGATGGCGGGCTGCGGGCGATCCTCTACGAAGTCAACAATACGTTTGGGCAGCGTCACAGCTACTTTCTTCCGGTTGCCGGGGGCCAAGGCGAGATCATCCGCCAAAGCTGCAAAAAGCAATTTTACGTCTCGCCGTTCATGGGCATGGACACGACCTACGAATTCGTTGTCGCGCCGCCCGGCGAGACATTCTTGATTACCGTCATCGAGCGCGACCAAGCGGGCGCGATTTTGACGGCGACGCAGGCGCAATCGCGCGTCGCGTTGAGCGACGCCGCCTTGGCGCGCGTGTTCTTCAGTCATCCGCTGCTGACGCTCAAAGTCATCGCCGGTATTCACTTCGAGGCTTTGCGCCTGTGGGCCAAGGGACTGCGGCTCCAGACCCGTCCGCCCGCGCCCGAACAACCTGTCAGCATTCAAACGCTCCGCGCGTTTGCTCCGCCGGCCGGCGGCGAAGGGACGATAGAATGACTTTGCAGCCTCGCATGGACTGGACATCCGCGCTGGAGGATATGCCGAAGGCAAGAGGAGTCCGCGTCGTCGGTTTTGTGCTCGAGCGAATCCTCTCTTTTGTCGATCGCGGGCAGGCGACGATCGTTCTGCCCAACGGCGTTACGCTCACGCATGTCGGCGCTCGTCCCGGACCGTGCGCCGAACTGCGGCTTCATCGCTGGCGCGCGTTGCGGCGTCTGGCCCTCAAGGGCGATCTCGGCTTCGCCATGGCCTATGTCGACGGCGACTGGTCAAGTCCCGATCTGGCGGCGCTGATCGAATTGGCCGCGGTCAATGATTCGAAATTCGTTCGGGCGGTCGGCGGGGTTTCGCCGTTTCATTTGTTCAATTGGCTCGCGCATCGGCTGAAATCGAATACGCGCGCTGGCTCCCGCCGCAATATCATGGCCCATTATGATCTCGGCAATGATTTTTATCGTCTCTGGCTCGACGCCAAGATGATCTATTCATCGGCGATCTACGACGGGCCGCAAACGACGCTGGAGACGGCGCAGGAGCGCAAACTCCGGCGCATCGCCGAGCTGTTGCAATTGAACGTAGGCGACACAGTGCTCGAACTCGGCTGCGGCTGGGGCGCCTTGGCGACGCGAATGGCCGAGCATGGCGCGCGCGTGACCGGCGTGACGCTCTCGCCCGCGCAATTGGAGCACGCTCGTCACGCAGCGCGAGATCAAGGCCTCGAGGCGGGCGTCGATCTTCGTCTTCAAGACTATCGCGACGTACAAGGCCGTTTCGATCGAATCGTCTCGATCGAAATGATCGAAGCGGTCGGCCGCGAATTTCTGCCGCGCTATTTCGATCTCATTCGGCGAAAGCTCAAACCCGGCGGCCTTTGCGTCCTTCAGGCGATCACGATCGCCGAGGAGCGGTTCCCCGCCTATTGCCGGCGGCCGGATTTCATCCAGCGCTACATTTTTCCCGGCGGCTTTCTTCCGAGCAAGACCCTCCTGCGCGAGACTTTGGAAAAGGCGGGACTTCGTCTCGCGTCGATCGAGACATTCGGCGACAGTTACGCTTTGACGCTCAATGAATGGCGGCGGCGCTTTCTCGGTGCCTGGCCTGAGATCGAGAGGCTGGGGTTCCCGGCGTCCTTTCGCCGCCTTTGGGAATATTACCTGTGCTATTGCGAGGCCGGGTTTCGCGCGGGCGTGATCGATGTCGGCCTCTACAGCGTCGTGCATGGCGAGGCATGAGAGCGATCGCGGACCGCGCGTCAGCGCCGATCGGTTTATTTTTTGGGCTGAGCGTGTTTTTCCAAGGCGTGAATCCAAGCGGCCGGCGAACGAGCCGGACTGGAAAACGCGATCCGGGCGACGCTGGCGCCCGCACTCAGATCGAGACCCTCGGGATCGAGCCCGATGGCGCGCCATCGAAGCGCCTTGCCGCCGCCCTCGATACGTTGCGCAAGGTAGGACGGTCCGTGCGCGTTGACCTCTCGGAGAAGTTCGGTCTCCACGCGTAACAGCAGCTCGGAGCCCGCGAGGTTGGTCGCGACATCCAGCGGCGTTAATGGCGCGGCGCGCGCAAAGCCGCCGTTAAAATGAACGCTGGCGATATCCATCCGGAAAACCGCAAAATCGCCAAACCCTGCATAAAGCTTGGCCTTCGGATTACGTGCGACGTAGCGCGCCTTGGCCGAGGGTTCGGGCGTCGCCGCCAAAGCCCCGACAAGGGTCAGGCGCGGACGATTGAGCGGATCGCCGCGCAATCGCGGCGACGTCAGCAAGAGGGAGGCGCGAGGGTCGAGCGCCAGATTTTTCGTGTGACTCGAGAGTGTCGAGAGCAGAAGCAGAGGCGCGCCGTCATAGTCGCTCGCGACGCCGACGAGCGTGGCGAAAGGCGCGCCGCTCGCGCGGTCGATTGTCGCAAGGCTCGCTTCTCGCGCCATGCGAATGAGGCGCTTCGCTTGCGCATTCGGATCGAACGCTGCTTGCGAAGAGGGGGCTTCGGCCATGTTGTCTTGTCGCCCGGCTCGCGCCTCGCTTCAAGCCGGTCTTAGAGACATGGCGCGTGGCGGCGCCCTGACCTTATTTGGCTTAGAATGAGGTGAGCGCGGCGAGTCGTCCAGTTCGGGACGGAGGCGATGATGAAAGTCTTGGCGAAAGCGGCGATGGGCGCGGCGCTGGTCTTTGGCCTTTCCCAATCCGTCGTCGAAGCGGCTTTCGCGGGACCGGCGCCCGCCACGGCCAATCGTCCGAAGAAGTCGCTGGGCGTCTCGGTCGCCCCCGTGCCGCCTGGCGCGAAAGGGGTCCTTCGGCTCGACAGAGATCGCGGAATGGTCATCGTCAATGTGGTTCCCGGCGCCGCCGCCGATCAAGCCGGGCTGCGCAAGGGCGATGTTCTTCTGTCGATCAATGGGAGGCTGATCAATCGCGACAGCGATCTTGCCGCGGCTCTGAATGGCGCTGCACAAACGGGTCAGACGATTGCGCAAATATCAAGGCAAGGCAAAGTACTCGACGTCGCAATCGCCTTTTAATTTCAAAGCGACTCAACGCCGCAGGCCGCTTGTCTTGACGCTATTCCTTAAATCTATTTGCTGATAGGGGTCCTCCGGGAATGTGAAGTTCGGACGGTCTTTTTTCTGTTAGACAGCGAGCGCGGTTGTTTGGATTTTGTCTCATGGAATTGGCTTAGATGGAAATTAACGCGGGTTGCTGCTAATGGCGCGGAGCGAGTTGGCTGAGGGCAAGCCTTAGATGCGATTGCGTTTTTTGGCCCTTATTTGCGTTTTGGCGTTGGCGGGTTGTTCCGCGATTCCGTCCCAGGGTCCGTCGGCTTCGGATATTGCCTCGGAGCGGTCGGCGCCGGTTCAGCGTTTTGAACTCGTCGATCTGGACATGAATGTCGCGAAAGCCTTGGTCGCGCGTCGGGCCGACAAGACGATTGCGAGTTTTGGCGATTACCGGCCTTCGACGCAGCTTCGCATTGGGATTGGCGATGAAGTTGCGGTGACGATCTGGGAGGCGGCGGCGGGGGGCCTTTTCTCGGCGCCTTTGGTGACGGACAAGTTCACGACCGGTTCGAAGAGCGCGACGATCCCGCCGCAGGTTGTCGACCGCGACGGGGTGATCACGGTTCCCTATGCCGGGCCGGTTCATGTGGCGGGCCATACGCCGCGGGAGGTCCAGGCGGCGGTGGAGCAGGCGCTGGAGGGCAAGGCGATCCAGCCGCAGGTTCTGGTGAGCGTGACGCGTTCGCCGAGCAATACGGCGAGCGTCCTGGGCGAGGTGGTGGTGGGGGCGCGGGTTCCCCTCTCGACCAATGGCGACCGAATACTGGACGTGCTGGCGCTGGCGGGCGGGGTGAAGGCGCCGGTCAACGAGAGTTTCGTTGAGCTGACGCGCGGCGACCGGACGGCGCGTGTGGCGCTGACGCGGGTGGTCAACGATCACCGCGAGGATATTTATGTTCGCCCTGGCGATGTTTTGACGGTGATCCGCGATCCGCAGACTTTCATCGCCTATGGAGCGACGGGGCGGAACGCGGAAATCCCGTTTGACGCGGACGGGATCAATCTGAGCCAGGCGGTGGCCAAGGCGGCGGGCTTGCAGGATTCTCGGTCTGATCCGAGCGGCGTTTTTGTGTTCCGCTTCGAGCCGGAGAGCGTGGCGCGACGGCTGCGGCCGAACTCGCCCTTGATCCAGCCGGGCAAGCTGACGCCCTTCGTCTATCAGTTGAACCTTCGCGACCCGAACAGCATGTTCGTTGCGCAGACCTTCCCGATCTTCAACAGGGACGTGGTCTATGTCTCCAACGCGCCGCTGACCGACATCCAGAAGGTGATGGAAGTCTTCAACCTCGCCGTCACCCCGGCCGCTTCAGCAGCCGAGATTTATTCCGTCGTGCCGAGATAACGAGGTTTCGCCTGTCGGGGTTGAGACCTTCGTTTCGAGCACGACTTCGCTATCGCCCGGCTCGACCCTCGCGCGAGCGCAGGCGGGCGACCCGCAAAGCAGGCTCGAATCGAAACTCAGCACGGCGAATAGCAATCGCGCGCGTGACCGAAGGTTTTGATTTTCCGAGCTTGCCTCAGCTCGCTACCGCGAGCTTCTTCTTAATCTCGCTCTTCAGCGCCAGGGCGCCGGCGGAAAGTTCGCCATCGGCGGCCTTGAGCAAGAAATTGTCGAGGCCGCCGCGATGCTCGACCGAGCGCAGCGACGAGGCGGCGACGCGCAGGCGAACCGAACGCGCAAGCGAATCGGAGATCAGCGTGACATTGCAGAGGTTCGGCAAGAAGCGCGTGCGCGTCTTGCGATTGGAATGGCTGACCTTATTGCCGGTCTGCACGGCCTTGCCGGTCAATTCGCAACGGCGTGACATAGCGCTTGTCTTTCCCTTGAAAAGTGGGATTTTCGAGCGAAACCAGAGATATAAACGCCTCAAAGGGCCGCCCGAAAGCGTCCCGCGGCCTTAAATCCGGGTTTCTGGGTCGCGGGGTCTATAGGGGAAGGGGCGAGAGGCGTCAAGCAAGGCGCCGAGGCGGCGTCAAAATTCGGCGGGATATTGGGCATAAATCGATTGAACTGGAGGGCGCGCCATGCTCGCCATTCGTACGCCAAATGTCGGCGAACTGCCGGCTCTCGGCGATCTTTGCATGCGCTCAAAGGCGGTCTGGGGCTATGACGAAAAGTTCATGGCGGCGTGTCGCACCGAATTATCTTTCGACGCTTTCGACTTGCTTGTCACGCGGATCGCCGTTGCGGAGCAAGACAATAAACTCCTCGGCGTCACGCAAATTACGCTGGTCGATACCGAGGCCCATTTGATGAAACTCTTTGTCGATCCTACCGCGCTCCGTCGCGGCGCCGGCAAAGTCCTTTTCGCCTGGGCCGTGGCGGCCGCGAAAGATATGGGCGCGCGCCGGCTCCTCATCGAATCCGATCCCGCCGCGGCTTCGTTCTATCGTCGCATGGGCGCGCGCGATGCGGGGCTCGCGCCGTCCGGGTCCATCGCCGGACGAATGTTGCCGAAATTGCTCTTCGCGCTTGGCTCGGCGACTTGAATACCGACATGACGGGCGAGGATCGGCTAGACCAGGCCTACGCCCATTGCGACGCCTTGACGCGCGCGCATGACCGCGACCGTTGGCTTGCAGCGCTTTTCGCGCCGGCCGAAGCGCGCAAGCATCTCCACGCGCTCTACGCTTTCTCTTATGAAGTCGGTCGGCTGCGCGATTTTGTCCGTGAGCCGATGGCCGGCGAAATCCGCTTGCAATGGTGGCGCGAGGCGATCGAAGGCGAGAGGCGTACCGAGGCGCAAGCCTCGCCCGTCGCCGCCGCGCTTATTGACACGATCGCGCGCTTCCGCCTGCCGATCCAGGCTTTCGACTCGATGCTCGCAGCGCGCGTTTTCGACCTCTATGACGATCCCATGCCCGATGTCGCCGCTTTCGAGGCCTATTGCGGCGAGACGTCCTCGCTGCTTTTCCGCCTCGCTTCTTTGATCCTTGCGGGTCGCGACAATGGCGGCGCCGATGCGGCGGGACACGCTGGCGTCGCCTATGCGACGGCCGGCTTATTGCGCGCTTTGCCGATCGCGAGCATGCGCGGCCAAGTCTATCTGCCAATGGACATTCTGAGCGAAAACGGCGTGTCGCGTGAGGATATTGTGGGAAGGCGAGAGGGGCCCAAGCTGCGCGCGGCCTTGCGCGCGATGCGGGACTTCGCTCGCCGGCATCTCGAAAAAGCCTCGTCGGCGACAAAACCTGAGGGCGCCGCCGCGGCCTATCTGCCGCTTGCGTTGGTTGCGCTTTACCTCAAGCGCATGGAGCGCGCCGACTATCGTCCCTTCGATACTGTCGTCGAGGTTCCGCAATGGCGCCGTCAATGGGCCATGTGGCGCGCCGCGCGGCGCGTCGAGACAGGTGCGGTGAAAGCGGCTAAGGGAGCGCATGAGGACGAGTAAAAATGCCGGCGACGCCGCCTGAAAAATTGCGACGCGCCTTCGCGGCCTTCCAAAAAGGCGACTTGGACGAGGCGGAGCGGCTGAGCCGCGCTGTCGTCTCGGCAAAGCCCGATCTTTTCGACGCCTGGCATTTGTTGGCCTTCGTCCAGGCCGCGATGAAGCGCAGTGACAAGGCGGTGCAGAGCTATGATCGCGCGCTCGCTCTGCGCTCCGATATTGCGGAGGTTCACGTCAATCGCGGCGCTGCGCTTCAAGACCTGAGCCGCTTCGAAGAGGCGCTCGCCGCCTACCAGAAAGCGATCGCGTTGAAGAGCGGCTATCCGCCCGCCCACGCCAATCGCGGCCTGGCCTTCCACGCGCTCGGCCGGTACGACGAGGCGCTTGCCGCCCATGACCGCGCCATTGCGCTCCATGCGGGCTACGCCGACGCGCACGCCAATCGCGCCTCGACGCTTTACGAATTGAAGCGTTATGAGGAGGCGCTCGCCAGCTATGATCGCGCTTTGGCGATCAATTCCGGCGATGTCGAAGCGCAGTTCAATCGCGCCAACACATTGCGCGCCTTGGAGCGGCTGGATGCGGCTTTGCCGGCGTATGATCGCGTCTTGGCGCAGCGGCCCGATCATGTCGGCGCGCTGGCCAATCGCGGCGCGGCTTTGCATGAAAGGCGGCGCTTCGGCGAGGCGCTCGCCTCGTTCGATCGGCTCGTCGCGTTGCGGCCTGAAGATGCGGACGCCCATTACAATCGCGCCAATGCGTTGCACAGTCTCGGCCGGTACGATGAGGCGCGCGCTGCGTTCGATCGCGCTCTGGCGCTGCGGCCTGACATGGTCGACGCGCTCTATAATCGCGCCAATACGCTTTTCGTCATGAAAAGCTACGGCTCGGCGCTGGACGGGTTCGAGCGCGTCCTGCAACGAAAGGCCGATCACCCCTTTGCCCTGGAGCGCGCGGCGAGTTGCGTCCTTCATCTCTGCGATTGGGACAAGCGGCCACATTACGAGCGCGCCCTGGCCGCGAACATACGCGCGGAAAGCGCGATCATTTCGCCCTTCACCTTGCTGGGCTACAGCGACGATCCAGGGCTGCAATTGCAATGCGCGCGTCATTTTGCTTCGACGATTGGCGGATTCGCGCCGGCGCCGCGCGCCGCGCCGCGTCAACCCGGCAAATGGCGCATCGCCTATCTCTCCGCCGATTTTCAGGAACATCCGGTCGCCTATCTCATCGCGGAATTGTTCGAACTTCACGATCGCCAGGAATTCGAAATTTTCGGCTTCTCCTTCGGGCGCGACGACGGCGGGGCGATGCGTAAGCGACTCGTCAAGGCGTTCGATCGTTTCGAGGACGCGAGCGGCCTCAGCGACGCCGAGGTCGCCGCGCGTCTTGGCGCGTTGGATGTCGATATCGCCGTCGACCTGATGGGCTTTACGAGCGAATCCCGGTCGGGCGCCCTGGCGCGCCGGCCTGCGCCGATACAAATCAGCTATCTCGGCTATGCCGGCGCGATGGGGGCTGCCTTCATCGATTATATCCTCGCCGACCCCGTCGTCGCGCCGCCGGGAAGCGACACTTTCTTTTCCGAGAAGGTCGTACGGCTGCCGGATTGTTATCTGCCCAATGATCGTCAACGCGCGATCGCTGAAGAGACGCCGACACGGGAGCAGGCGGGACTGCCGCCTGTCGGCTTTGTCTTCGCCTGCTTCAACAATAGCTGGAAGATTACGCCGCCGTTCTTCGACATTTGGATGCGGCTGCTGCAGGCGGTTGACGCATCGGTTTTGTGGCTTGCGCCGACCGATGCGGCGGCGCAGGCGAATTTGCGCAACGCCGCCATGATGCGCGGCCTCGACCCGGCGCGCCTGGTTTTCGCGGAGCGGAAGGGACAGGCCGAACATCTTGCCCGCCATCGCCTGGCGGATCTGTTCCTGGATACGCTGCCGTATAACGCGCATACGACGGCGAGCGATGCGCTCTGGGTTGGGTTGCCGTTGATCACCTGTCCCGGCCAGGCATTCGCCTCGCGGGTGGCGGCAAGCCTCCTGACGGCGATGGGATTGCCGGAGCTGATCGCCAGAGATGCGAGCGAATACGAAGCCATGGCGCTGAAATTCGCTCGCGAGCCGGCGTTGCTCGCGGCGGCGCGAGAGCGGCTTGCGGCGAACCGGCTGACGACGCCGCTGTTCGACAGCCGACGCCGTACCCGCGGGATCGAAGCCGCGTATCGGACTATGATCGAGCGGTACGAACGGGGGGAGGGGGCGGCGAGCTTTGATGTGGCGGGTATCGCTGAGGATTAGGCCTTTGCGATGTGGCTTTATGGCTTCCATGGCTTTTGCTACGCAAAGACCAGGGATGGCGAACGGCGGTCAAGGCGCGCGAAGCGCCCGGCGAAGCCGGCGTGGCCTTGACGGGCGAGCACGGCTCAGACGCCGCGGCCTCGACAATTGTCGCTACTCCGCCGCGCGCGGCCGCTCATCGCTCGCCGACGTACCCCGCAACCATGCCTCGAGGTCCCGCCCCGCCCGCGCCGACAGCGCCCGCTTGCGCGCAACGCCGCGCTCCGGCCCGCGCAGCCTCTTGCCGCTCGCATCGACGCGCGGCTCCGCGATCGGCGGAAACAGCCCGAAATTCACGTTCATCGGCTGAAACGAGCGCGGCCCGGCGTCGATCGTTTCGATATGGCCGCCGGTGATGTGATTGAGCAGCGCGCCGATCGCGGTCGTGATCGGCGGAATCGTCACCGGCGCGCCGAGCCGTTCGGCCGCCGCCATCCGCCCGGCGATCAGTCCGACCGCGGCGCTTTCGACATAGCCTTCGCAGCCGGTGATCTGGCCGGCGAAGCGCAAGCGCGGCATCGCCTTCAGCCGCAGCGTTGGATCGAGCAGGCGCGGCGAATTGAGGAACGTGTTGCGATGGAGCCCGCCGAGCCGCGCGAATTCGGCGCGCTCGAGGCCGGGGATCATCCGGAAGACGCGCGCCTGCTCGCCATATTTCAGCTTGGTCTGGAACCCGACCATATTGAATAAAGTCCCGAGCGCGTTGTCCTGTCGCAATTGCACGACGGCGTAAGGCTTGACGGTCGGTTGATGCGCATTGGTGAGACCGACCGGCTTCATCGGACCGTGGCGCAAGGTTTCCAGCCCCCGCGCCGCCATTACTTCGATCGGCAGGCAGCCGTCGAAATAGGGCGTGCCTTCGAATTCCTTGAACTCCGTCTTCTCGCCGGCGATGAGCGCGGCGACAAAGGCTTCGTATTCATCGCGGGCCAGCGGACAATTGACGTAATCGGCGCCCGAGCCGCCGGGACCGGCCTTGTCGTAGCGCGACTGCAGCCAGGCCTTGTCCATATCGATCGTGTCGCGATGGACGATCGGCGCGATCGCGTCGAAGAAGGCGAGTGAATCTTCGCCGGTGAGCTGGCGGATCGCTTCGGCGAGGCCAGGCGAGGTCAGCGGGCCCGTCGCGATGATGACGCTGTCCCAATCGTCGGGCGGAATAGCGCCGACTTCCCCACGCTGGATCTCGATCTCTGGCCGGCCTGAGATGGCGGCCTCGACAGCCGCCGAAAATCCGTCACGGTCGACCGCCAAGGCGCCGCCGGCCGGCACTTGATGGGCGTCGGCTGCGCGCATGATCAGCGAGCCCATCGCCCGCATCTCGCGATGAATGACGCCGACGGCGTTGCTCTCGGCGTCGTCGGAGCGGAACGAGTTCGAGCAGACGAGTTCGGCGAGGCGCTCGGTTCTGTGGGCGTCCGTTGCCCGGAGGGGGCGCATTTCGTGGAGGACGACGCGCGCCCCGGCTTCCGCGATCTGCCAGGCGGCTTCGCAGCCGGCGAGGCCGCCGCCGACGACATGAATGGGTTTCATGGCGCTTCCCTTGGGCCGGAAGCATGGGGCCAGTCAACGCATAAAAAAGCGCCCGCCGGGGGAGGACCGACGGGCGCCTGGAAACGCGGACGAAGGGAGGCTTTGGGAGGGAGGAGGAAGTCCCCCGCCGCCCGCGAAAGGCTACGGCATTACGCCGTGGCGAAGCTCTGGCGAACGATGAATTCGATATCGCCGCGACGGACGCCGATGTCGCTCAGCTCACGGTCGCTCAGTTGCGAAAGCTCCTTGACCGCGTCGCGGTAACGGCGCCAGGCGTTGAGCTTCTCGGTGATGGTCTTGAACGGGATCATGGTAGTGCTCCTTTTTGATCTTTGTTCTTGCCGGTTCTGTCCCGCCTCGCGATCCCGAATGGATCGTCCGGCCTGACGCAGTGCAACATAAGAGCGTCGGTTCAGAATTTGTAGAGCAATCTTGCCGCGCCAGCCATGCGCCTATCGCATCGGTAGATTCATCAAATTTTAATGAAAAGGCCAAATACGCTTGATATTTCCTTGCTAATTCTCATACTATCGCTGTGAAAAAGCGATCTGGTGATTGATCAAGCGCGTTTAGGAATGCGAATTTTTCATGACAATTCGATGTTGCAATGCGTCATAAAGACTGTTTGTGCGCTAACAATCCCCGACGCTGGCATGCTAGTGAGTTGAAAACCAAGGCAAATTAGAATTTAACCGCGCCGCAGCAAGAGGCTCGCCCAGCCTTCGAGATCGCGCCGCTCGCTGAGGAAGAATCCTTGCGCCCGCCAGGCGGACAGGACGCCGGCGACATCGGCGGCGAGCAGACCGGAAACGATCGCCTCGCCGCCCGGCGCGCACAGCGCGGCGAGCGAAGGGGCGAGCAGCCGCAATGGCCGGGCGAGAATATTGGCGAAGACGAGGTCGTAGGGCGCCTGCCGGCGCAGCGCGCGCGCCTCGACGCCGCGCGAGAGGAGCGGCCGGACCAGGCCGGCGGCCGCGTTGAGCCGGGCGTTTGCAGCCGCCGTCGCCACCGCGACCGGATCGATGTCGCCTGCCGCGACGCGCCGCCGAAGCGCCTTGGCCGCCGCAATGGCGAGAACGCCGGTGCCGCAGCCGACATCAAGGACGTTCACGGGACGGCGCCGGCGCAGCACCCGCTCCAGCAGCAGCAGGCAGCCGCGCGTCGTGCCGTGATGCCCGGTGCCGAAGGCGAGCGCCGCCTCGATCTCGATGGCGATGTCGTTCGCCGCGACCCGGGCGCGGTCATGAGCGCCGTGGATGAGAAAGCGCCCCGCCCGCACTGGCGCCAGCCCTGCCAGCGCATTGGCGACCCAATCGCGCTCCGCGGCGCGATCGAACGTGACCGCGGCCGCCGCCTCGGCCCCAGCGGCGGTCGCGACAAGGTCGCGCAACGTCTCCTCGTCCGGCTCAAAACCGAAATAGGCCTCGACGATCCAATCGCGCCCTCCATGCGACCCGATCGTCTCGCTCTCGAAAGCGCTCGCCGCCGCCTCGGCGGGCTCGAAGCTTTCCACGATCAAATCGACGACGGCGCGAGCCCGCCGCTCGTCGCAGACGAGACGCAGCAAATGGGAGGCGTTGTTGGTCGGCAGACCTTCGAGCATGCGCGGCCTGCTACCACGAGGCCGCGCGCAAAGTCGAATGCGGACCGGCGCGCTGGGCGGTCAGCGGCGAATATTTGGAAAATCCTTGGATGCAACAAAACGCAAAATTTTTCACTTCAAAAATCCCTTACCTATCAACGGCGCCGTCCCGCGCCGACCAAGCTTTTCCAATTTTTTCTTTGGCCGTTTTCAGCGATTTCAATGGTTTAGCGAGAAAAAAATTTGGAAGACGCGTCGTCTAAATACTTTTAATGGGAGCAAGCGGGCACGACGTATTATACTCGTACCCCGGCATTCCAAGAAGGATTTATTCGCCCGTACCTTCGTAAGCTGATGACATTGCTCACGTAAGTCTTCGCGAAACACCCGCCTCGCCTCCTGCTTAAATCCGCCCATTCATTCGGCGTTATCAACCCTGTCCCTCCGCCTCATGATCAAAGGAAGACCATCATGACGATGAACAGACGCGTTTTCTCGACGGCCCTGCTTGCCGGCGCGGCGGCTTCGTTGATCTCTCCGCGCGCCGATGCAACGCCGCCCAAGGCTCGCAATGTCGTGCTCGTGCACGGATTATTCGCCGACGGCTCCTGCTGGTCCGAGGTGATTCCGCGCTTGCAGGCGGTGGGACTGAACGTCACCTCCGTGCAAAACCCCTTGACCACATTGCCCGAGGCGGTGGCTTCGGCCGAGCGCGTGCTCGCGCGGCAGGACGGCCCGACGGTTCTGGTCGGTCACTCCTTTTCCGGCATGATCGTCACCGAAGCCGGCGTCAATCCGAACGTCTCGGCGCTGGTCTATGTGGCGGCGCGCGCCCCGGATGCGGACGAGGATTACACCGCCCTGGCCAAGACCTATCCGACGCCGCCGGCCAGCGCCGGCATCGTGTTCGACGGCGATGAGGGACGCCTTTCCGAAGCGGCTTTCCTGCACGACTTTGCCGGCGACCTGCCGGAAGCAAAGGCGAAGGCGCTCTATGCCGTGCAGCAGCCGTTCCACAAGGCTCTTCTCACCGGCAGGACCACACATGCGGCATGGCGATCCAAGCCCAGCTACTACGCCGTCTCCACGGAAGACCGCACCATCAATCCCGACCTCGAGCGCTTCATGGCCAAGCGGATGGGGGCCAAGACAATCGAAGTGAAAGCCAGCCACCTCTCGCTGATCTCCCACCCCGAGGAAATCACCCGCCTGATCCTCGAAGCCGCCGGATGAGACCCTCCTCCCCTGCGTAGCGCAGCGAAGCGGGGGAGGGGGACCATGCGAAGCATGGTGGAGGGGGCCGCTGCCTCCCAAGCAAATCCTCCTACTGCGAGGGCCTGCGCCGGTACGAAAGCGATCGCGCTCCTCTCTCGCTCAACGCGGCAAGCGTGCCGAAAGGTAAGATTCCCTATGGCCATGTTCGGCGAATCGCCCGAACCTTCGCCCGTCCGCGCCGAGAGGAAAATAACGAATGGCGAATGATGACCGCGCCAAGATAATTCCCAGGAGAACGCCGGAATCGGCGGCCATGGTGGCGAGCGTCAAACGCGCGATGGCGATCACCGCCAATCTCAACCGTCTGACATTCAACGACGCCGACGCAGTACGAGCCTTGTTCAGCGATCTCATCGGCAAGAAAGTGGACGACAGTTTTCTGCTGATCCCGCCATTCTACACAACCGGCGGAATGGACATCAGCGTCGGGCGCAATGTCTTCGTCAATCAGAACTGTACTTTTTATGATCTTGGCGGGCTCGACATTGCCGACGATGTGATGATCGGGCCTAACGTCAGCCTCATCACATCCGGCCACCCCCTCGAACCCTCCCGGCGGCACGCCTACACGATCGCAAAGCCGATCGTGGTCGAAAGAAACGTATGGATCGCCGCGGGCGCAACGATCATCGGCGGCGTGACTTTGGGCGAGAACGCGGTTGTCGCGGCGGGCGCCGTCGTCACCAAGAACGTTCCCCCCAATACGTTCGTCGGCGGAAACCCGGCGAGAATCATTCGTTCGATTGCCGAGTGAGCGCTCCAGAGCGTTCGGAAACGCGCAAATGCGATCTATGGGCTTTCAATCAAATGGCCCACCTAATTCGGCGTGGATCTTGTCCAAACGGAATCGAGATCGTCGCGGACTTCGGGCGTCACGGGTCGCCGAGACCTAGGACATCCGACATCGAGTACAAGCCCGGCTTCTTGTCGCGCGCCCATAAGGCCGCGCGCAGGGCGCCGCGGGCGAAGAGCGAGCGATCCTCGGCGACGTGACGAAGTTCGATCCGTTCGCCTTCGCCGGCGAAGATGACGCTGTGATCGCCGATGACAGTACCGCCGCGCAAAGCGGCGAAGCCGATATCGCCGCGCCGGCGCGCGCCGGTAAGACCGTCGCGGCCGCGGGCGGCATGCTCGTTCAGCGCAAGGCCGCGCCCCTCGGCCGCTGCTTCGCCGAGCATGAGCGCGGTGCCGGACGGCGCATCGACTTTCATGCGATGATGCATCTCGACGATTTCGATATCGAAATCTTCGCCAAGCGCGGCCGCGACCTTGCGCGTCAAGGCGGCCAAAATATTGACGCCGAGACTCATATTGCCGGACCGTACGATGGCGGCGTGACGGGCCGCGGCGCTTATACGCGTAAGGTCCTCCTCCGAGAGGCCCGTGGTCCCGACGATATGGACGATACGGCCCTGCGCCGCCAGAGCGGCGAATTCGACGCTGGCCGCCGGCGAGGAAAAGTCGATGATCCCGTCGGCGTGAAGGATCGCTGACAGAGGATCGATCGTGATCGGAACACCGATTTTGTCACAACCCGCCAGGACGCC
>JASLHV010000353.1 GCA_030153205.1 Roseiarcus sp.
CACCGTGATGATCCGTCGGGGGCGCTTTGGATCGTCCTCGATCGCCGAGCGCAGGCGCGAAATATGGACATCGATCGAACGATCGAAAGCTTCGAGTTCTTCGCCCTTGACGAGATCCATCAGGCGTTCGCGGTTAAGCACCCGGCCCGCATTTTCGGCGAGCGCGACAAGCAGATCGAACTGATGGCTGGTGAGAGTCTTTGCTTCGCCGTCGAGACGGACCATGCGCGACTCGCGATCGATGAGAAGGCGGCCGAAGCGCAGCGCGCTGTTGCCGTCAGAAGAAGGTAGGCGCCCGCGCCGCATAATGGCGCGGATGCGCGCCTGAAGCTCGCGCGGGTTGAAAGGCTTCGGCAGATAATCGTCGGCGCCGATCTCCAGGCCGACAATCCGGTCCGTGTCCTCGCCGCGCGCGGTCAGCATCAGAATGGGCGTCGGAGCCCGCGCGCGAATGCGGCGGCAGATTTCAAATCCGTCGATATCCGGCAGCATCACATCGAGGATCACGGCGTCGTACGTCGCTTGTTCGAGCGCCTCGAGACCTTCGCGGCCGGTGAAGCGCCGATCGACGACGAAGCCGGCCGCGGCAAGGTAATCCGAGACCATGGCGGCCAGCCTTGCATCGTCGTCGATGATGAGAAGCCGTTCCGCCATAATGTCGTCGAACCTTGAACCCTTCCTCTTAGTCCTTGCCGGGGCCGCTGTCAGGGGCTCCGTTCGAACCGTCCTCCATCATCGGATGATGAGGCCAGCCGCCCCAGCCGCCCATCGGCCCGCGCTGCGCCATTTCGTTCAGCCGAACGGCGAGTTCGGTTCGCTGGGCGGGCGTGAGCTGGTCGGCGATATCGAGGACGGCGCTGACGACCAACTTGGACTTCGCATCAAAATTGGCGACTGCGTCGACCCGCATCTTCTCGACCGCATTGCGATCGATCGTCGGCGCCGACAAGAGATCGAGCGCTTGCTTGCGCATCGCCTCGTGCCGTTTGGGATCAGGCGCGATTTCCGCGAATTTCGCCGCGATAATGTCATGCACCTTCGCTTCCTGCGTTGCGCTCACGCCGATCGAATCGAGCATCCGCGAAGCGCCTTCCTGGATCATCGCCAAGCGCCAGCCCTGACGCCAGCCGAAATGATCCATGCCCGCGGCGACCGCGAGCCCGCCCGCGCCGATCGCAATGCCGAAAGCGAGAGCGCCGCAAATGGCGAGCGCGCCCCGCCAGGAAGAGAAACCGCTTGCTTGCTTGCGCTGCGGCGGCAGGATCAGAGGCGGTTCAGGGGGCAGGGGGACATTGTCGATGCTCGTCATGGCCATCTCCTTCACAATAACGACGGTTCCGCCGTCTCGGGGAGGAAGCTAGCGAGGCGAGGTTTCGGACGTTGCGGCCGAATGTAAAGAAAGGTGAAGGGGACATGGCGATTTGGGGGCGGGGAGGGCGGCGCGCAGCACGCTGCACGCCGGCAATAATGTTGTCGGGACCATGGTCGTGAAAAAGTTTTGGATTTCCAAATTTTCGCCAAATCTCTTCTCGGGCGGACACGCTAAAATCAACGTACCAAAATTTGGCGGCCCAAATTTTTATTTGGTCGTTTTGGGGAATATCAATAGGTTACAATCGAAAAAATTTGGAGAATGTCTTCGGCCTTCGCTTGTGACCTTCTCTTCGCGCAAATGCTTCGTTGCCTTTAGCCGTACTTCGGAGACAGATCCAATCTAAGATAGAAAACGTGAATCGTCCAGGCAATATTCTCTCTGACTTTGCAGCGAAGCTAAACAAGGATGATTTCAGATCGAATCGCCCTCTCCGCCATTGCGAGCGTTATAGAGCGTGCATTGCGCCTCGACGATTCCGCTTTGTTTCGCTTCGCTCGCGGCGACGGAGAGGTTATCGACTACAAATGAATGAATGTATGAATGGCAAAGCGCGACAAACCAGATATAATCCGTTAAATTTTAATCTCTAAAGCCTCAGATTCGCGGCAAAGCGTGAATGCGTCTTCGCGGTACTCGCTCTCGAAAGCGAACCCGTCGACGCGCGACTGTAATGCACGCGGGGCGAGCTCGTTCGCTCAAGGTCATTCAACCTTCTTAACCTGCCGCGCGAGCGCAATGGCCGGAAAATAATGCCGGTACATGTTGAACGAGATCATGAAGCCGCGGGAGAGCTCCGCGCCTTGGCCGAGTTTTTCAGCAAGTTTCGGGTCGCGAAGTTCTGTACGCGCGCCGACGCCGTAGCCGGGGAAGCCGGTCGCGGTATAGTACGCTTCGTCCCAAGTGCCTTCTGGATCTTGCGTCTCGGCCAAATGCGCGAAGCCGCGCTCGATGGCGTTTCCGTACCCGCCGGCCGCCTGAAGCGCCATGATCGCCCAAGCGGTTTGGGTCGGCGTCGAGGGGCCACGGCCGATTTTCGACGCATCCATATAGGATTCACAGCTCTCGCCCCAGCCGCCGTCGTCATTCTGCTTGTCGATGATCCAATCGGCGGCTTTGCGGATATTCGGCGCATTCATGTCGCAGCCGATCGCTTTCAGCGCCGGCAGGACCGCGCCCGTACCATAGATGTGATTGCAGCCCCAGCGGCCGAACCACGAGCCTTCAGGCTCCTGCTCCTTTTCCATATAGGCGACCGCCTTGGCGATTTCCGGCCGATCTTTGCTCATGCCGAGTTCGGCCAAGGCTTCGACCACATGGGCGGTGACGTCGACGCTCGGCGGATCGAGCGCTTCGCCGAAATTGCAGAAGGGGATCGTCGAGATGATCGCCTTGTCGTTATCGCGATCGAAGGCGGCCCAGCCGCCGTTACGGCATTGCATGGCGAAGGTCCAGGCGAGGGCGCGTTCGATCGCCGTCTCGATGCGCGCATTGAGATCGCCGCTTTTCTGGCGAAGCTTGGCGAGCACCAGCAAGGCGAGGGCGGTGTCGTCGACATCGGGATAGCGCATATTGGCGCGCTCGAAGGCCCAACCGCCGGACGCGACGCCTTTGACGGTCATCGCCCAATCGCCGGGCTCGAGGATTTGATTGTCGAGGATGTAGACGAGCGCGCGCCGCATCGCCGGCTTCTCTTCCGGGGTCCAGCCGGCTTCGGCCATGGCGAGCAGGCAGAAAAGGGTGTCCCATACAGGAGACTCGCTCGCCTGGACCGCCGTGCCGCCATGACGCTCGTAAGTCCAATGAGCCGAGAGCGCGTCGAGGCCTTTGACGATGCAGGGATGGGTCAACGCATAGCCTTCATTGCGCAGCGCCATCAGGCCGTAAATCCACGGCGGCTGGATGCCGCCCCAGGCGCCGTCGGCGTCCTGATGACGGATCATCCATTCGAGGCAAAGCTTGATTGCGTTTTCGCGTCCCGGCATGAGCCGCCATGTCTGGAGCTTGTGCAGGACCTTATCGACGCCGAGGAAAAAGGATTCCAGCGTCCATGGCTCGGCTTTTTTCACGGGCGCGGAAAAGTCGAACTTATCGCGTCCCTCGGGGATGAGTTCGTCGAGCCGGTTGCCGCCGGGCAGGGGGAAGACCGGCCGTCGGGCGCTCAAAACCGCCAGCGGCACCATGGTCGCGCGCGCCCATTGCGCGAAATTATAAATATTGAAGGGGAACCATAGCGGGAAGCGGATGAATTCGGGCGGCAAGTTCGGCGTGCAGGTCCAGGGCCAGACGCCGATCAAGGCGAGCCAGTAGCGGGTGAACACCCGGACATTCTTGAGGCCCTCATTGGCGAGAATGAAGGCGCGCGCCTTGGCGAGTTCCGGCCGATCCGGCTTTTCGCCCATGGCGATCAGCGCGGCATAGACCTCAACCGTCGCGTTGATG
>JASLHV010000354.1 GCA_030153205.1 Roseiarcus sp.
CACATGGCAAAATGGGTCCTTGCCGAGTTGGTCCGCATATTCCATGGCGTTTCTCTCGCCGAAGCAAGCGACATCGTTGAAGCGTTGTCCGAACGCCAAGTTTCTCTAATCTGGGACTCTGGGCACGTTCGCCGCGTGCTCGACAACAGCCTGTCGATGCTTGAGAAAACACTTGTGTTGCTGTTCGGATCGGTTGGGCCGCTGGGCGAGGCGGAACTTATTGCAAGCTTGGAGCACTCCAATCCTTCGGTGTACCGCCGCGACGTGCTTCGCCGCGCGCATGCCGATCGTCTCATCGAATACGAAGAAACCGCAAAAATGGTAAGAATCTCGCCATTGGGCGTCAAACGAGTGGAGACCGAAATTCTTCCAAAAGCTCGGGCTTAAGGGCTAAGTTTAAGCGGCCGCGCTCCGGTCGATGCACACGGGCGACGACCCGACTGCCACTTTCCGGCGTTCAGACCGAGCCCACCGCGAATACCTCGACCATCACCGATGTCCGCTGAGCAAAATCACCACTATCTGCCGCAGAGCTATCAACGCGGGTGGGCCGACCACGCAGGGCGCGTGCACATTTATCGGTGGCGCCATGACCGGATAGTCTGCGATCCAAAGGCCACTCGCTCCACAGGCGGGCGCTCGGGGCTTTACTACACGCCCATGGCTCCGCCGGAACGCAGAAACTATATGGAGGACGTGTTCTGGCGGAAAATCGATCAGTGGGGCCACGATGGCCTAAGTCTGCTACGCTCCAATGACCCACTGCTCTCACGAAGTTCAACCTGCAGCGCATGGCCATCTATCTCCTTGCCCTGGAGGTTAGAAACCCGAGGCGTGTAGCGGAGATCGAACGCCTAGCGCGCCAGCACGTCCTGAGCAGTTGCCTAGTCGAGGACTACGACCGCCATCGCCGAAGCTATGAACCGGCGACCCTTGAGGAATTCAAAGCGGCGTTAAATCAGCCTGGGCTTTCGGAGCATGGCGCGGCCTGCCTCCGCCACCTCGTTGTCAATGAAGAAGTGCGGCGTAAGCTGTCGGCCATGGAATGGCAGGTGGTCAGGGTGACGAACTGCGCCCCCATTCTCACCTCGGACTTTCCACTGATCCGATACCGGGGCTTAGCAGATGACGACGGCCTCATGCTGCTCCCGTTGTCGAGTGACGAATTCCTCGCCATCTTCAACCGTGGCAGCATCGACATGGTGAGGTCAATCGAGGCGAACATCCGCAGCGGCGTGTTCGTCGAGGCGATCAACAAATACGTGGTCCAGCATAAAATCGACTACGTGTACGGCGTCGACGACAGCCAGATGGAATTTGTCGGCCGTCATTGGGACGTGTCCGCATATGACCCGCTTTTCGCGGCATACGCGGCTTCCACCTCGCCGGAGGTCAGCTCCTCCTGACAGAACGACGGTAAGCGGCGCTCGCATTCAGCAACAAACCGCTACCCCCTCCACCGCTTCGCGAGGACCGATAAGACGCTTACACCGGAACGTACGTCAGCCTGACGGCATCCTCGCCGACGAGGTCGGTCGCGACAAGGCGCAGCGGCGGCCGGGCGGCGGCGAAATAGGGCTTGCCGCGACCGAGGGCGAACGGGCGGAAGTAGAGACGGTATTCGTCGATGAGACCAAGGTTGGTCAGGGTCCCTGCGAGTTCCGGGCCGGCGACGTCGATCTCGCCAGCGATCTCCGCCTTTAGCCTGCGTACGAACGCTCCGACTTCGTCGCCGACGCGCGTGGCGTTCGCGCCGACGGATTTCAGCGAGCGCGAGGCGACCCATTTCGGCTGCGCCCGCCACGCCGCCGCGAAGTCGCGCGCGACAGCGCCCCACTCCGGCTGATCATCGTCCCAGTAGCGCATCACTTCGTACATACGGCGGCCGTATAGGATGCCGGACAGGCCGCGGACATGATCGTTGAAATGACGATGAAGCGCGTCGCCGGGCGGCGGCAGTGGCGCGCCGTCCGCCGCGCCGGCGACATAGCCGTCGAGGGATTGCATCATTCCGAAGATGAGCCTGGCCATGGGATTTGGGCTTCTGCGTGGGTCGTGTGCGAACGACAGGGGCCATTCGATATCCTCCCCCGTGGAGCGAGGCGCAACTGGGAAGGGGACCAGGCGAAGCATGGTGGTGGGGCTTGCAAGCAAATCCTCACGGCCGAAGCCCCCTCCCCCGCGCTGCGCATGGTCCCCCTCCCCCGCGCTGCGCATGGTCCCCCTCCCCCGCTTCGCGGGGGAGGAAAGCGCGTCGTACCTAGCCTCGCAGCTTCGCAATTTCCTTCCGGGCGGCGTCGACGAGTTCGGGGTTCGTGTGGGCGTGGCCCCAGATGCCCCAGCCGCCTTCGGGCGCTTCGGTCAAGAGCACCCAGGTGCGCTCGGAAAGGCCCGCCTCGTCTGACGATGACGCGACAAGGTCGGTGAGTTGACGAACGACGGCGATCTGCTTTTCGCGGTTCAGCGCGCCCGCATTGGTGAGAACCTGCACGCGTACATAGTTGCTGTCGCCATCGACATTGGCGATCGCCTCCGGGCTGAGCTCGTGGACAAAGGCGGCGGTGTTCTTCCGGAACATCGGAATGTCCGGGACCTGCTCTACCGCCTTCACGATCGCGGCGGCGTCGGCGGCCAATTTCTGCGGATCGGCGAATGTGCCCCTCTGGGCGTAAATATCGATCATCGGCATGGGCCAAGCTCCCTGACTATGACGCTTGTCATAATCTATGACGATTGTCATAGTCAAGCGGCGAGGTCGTTTCTTGTCCAGCGTCAAACAACGCATGATCGAGCGCACCGCCGTGTTGCTCGCGAAAAAAGGATTGCAGGGCGCGTCCTTCAGCCAAGTGCTGGAGGAATCCGGCGCGCCAAGGGGATCGCTTTATCATCACTTTCCCGGGGGCAAGGACGAACTGGTCCTCGCGGCGATCGACGCGGCGGCCCGTTACGCCTTGTCAGCGATTGAACAGCAAGCGGGCAAACCGGCGCCGATCGTCGCCGAAGCTTTCATCGATCTTTGGCGGCACGCGCTGACCAGGTCCGATTTCAGCGCCGGCTGCGCGATCGCGGCTGTCACCGTCGCTGCCGAGACGCCGGCGTTGCGGGATCGGGTGCGAGAGATTTTTCGTCAATGGCGAGTCCGTTTGGGCGAATTGTTGGAGCTTGGGGGCGTTCCCAAAGGCAAAGGCTCGGCGCTCGCGGCGGGTCTGATTTCCTCCTGCGAAGGCGCGGTCATCATGAGCCGCGGCGAGCGATCGTTGGATGTGTTTGAGACGGTCACCGATCAGCAATTATCGGCGATCAAACAGGCTGTGACGGCGCGGCGAAAGTGAGTTGCGGCGTTGCTACGAGCCACGCCGCCCGAGCGCCGTTAGCCGGCTTCGCCGGTCCTTGCTCGCTCCTTTCGGGTAAGTCGTACCTGGCGCAATGCTTAGGTGTGGAATTTGCGGGCGATGCTGTCTCCGTCTACAGTTCCCGCGCCCGCAATAGCGGAGCGGTTTGAACGCTCGCTTCGACCGCCGTCAGCGAACAAAAACATTGACGAAACGGGAAACCGCCCTGACAATATCCGGGTCGTCGTACTTCAGCCGTTCGACTAAAGAAATTTTGAGGAATCGCTTTCCCAAATTTTTTTCGCTTGTAACCCTTTGATATTCCCCGATTCCACAAAATAATAATTTTGGATTCATTTGGATGAGCCGCATCTCTTCTTTGGAAAAAGTTTGGCGCGAGGGCGCCCTGCCCTGCTTTCGCCGCTTTGCCGCCGCGGTACGCGCGGCGTACGTGACGCAACGAGAGTTCTTAAGCTGCCTCTTCGAATGTCGTCACCTGGAAGCGCAAGAGCTTGGCCGTGCCGAAGGCGGTGGTGATGGCGACGTCGGCGGCGTCGCGGCCGCGCGCCATGACGACGCGTCCGATCCGCGGCATGTTGTGGCGCGCGTCGAAAGTGAACCAGCGTCCGTCGAGGAAGACTTCGAACCAGGCGGAGAAGTCCATCGGCGCGGGATCGGGCGGCACCCCGATGTCGCCGAGATAGCCGGTGCAATAGCGCGCCGGGATGTTCATGCAGCGGCAAAGCGCGATAGCCAGATGCGCGAAATCGCGGCAGACGCCGATTCCTTCGCGGATGGAATCGCTGGCGGTGCGCGTCGCGCTGGCGTCGGCATAGCTGAAGCGAATGTGCGAATGGACGAAGTCACAGATCGCCTGGACGATGGTGCGTCCGCCGACGAGGCCGCCGAATTTGGCCCAAGCGAAATTGACGAGATTGTCGCTGTCGCAATAGCGGCTCGAGATCAGAAACAACAGCACCTCGTTCGGCAGTTTCGAGACCGGCCAGACCGGCGCATCGGGCGGCGTCTCATCCGGCTCGCCGGAATCACGGATCACGAAATCGCTGCGAAAGACGACCGGGCCGGCAGGCGCGTCAACCCGCGTGACGCGGTTGCCGTAATGATCGAGATACGCGCCGGTCGCCAAACTGGGCTCCGTGACGATCTCGTCCGGCGAGCGCAGATCATCGACTCGCGACGGATGGACGTTGAGCTGGAGCAGCATGGAAATCGGCGCGGGGCATTCGAAGGCAATATCGAAACCGGCTCTGATCAGCATGCTGAATGGTCCTTGTCTCACGGCCCAAGCAAGCGCTCTGCAAAAGGCGCGCCGCGAGGAGGCGGCGGTCTAACGCGCGCCGACGCGCGCCAGTTCCTCAGCGGGCGCGCGACTGACGGTGACAGTGACCGTCATGCCGGCTTCGTCCTCGACCGTGCCGAAGAAAGAGCCAGTCAGAGGCGTCGCCTGACGCGGGTCGCGCGCGACCGCGACACGGATGAGATCCCGGCTGCCCACGATGCCGTTGGTCGGGTCGAACTCGACCCATCCCGCCCCCGGCAAATAGACCTGACACCAGGCGTGGGTCGAGCCGCCGCCCTGATAGCGCTCGCCGATGTCGCGATCAGGCACATAGAGGTAACCGGAGACGAAACGCGCGGCCAGACCCAGCGCGCGGGCCGCCTCCATCATCAGCACGGCGAAGTCACGACAAGAGCCACGCCGGCGCGACAATGTATGCAGCGGGCCTTGGACGCCGCTTTGCTCGCGACGTTCGTAGGAAAAGCTCTCCTTGATCGCCATGGTCATGGTCATCAGCAATTCGCCGGTCTCGGTCGGCCGGCCGGGCTGAAGAAATCGGCGCACCCAGCGATCGAGTTCGCCGTCGGGGTCGGAATATTGCCGCTCGATCGCCCGGGCGACGTCGGGCATTTCCTCGAAGCCATAGGCAAAAGGGAAAGTGCGCGCCCGCTCCTCGAGCTGAAAGTCAGGGCCGCCATGCGGGGTGTGATCCAGCGTAATCGCGCTTTCGATCCTAAGCCGCGTCGTCTCGCCGCCAAAAGTGGCAAGCGCGACGCAATTATCATAGACGTCGTGAATCCAGCGCAGGCGCGCCGGCTCCGGTTCGATGGACAGCGAGGCGCTGACGAGGCGCTGATCGAAACTGTCGCGCGGCCGCAGCATCATCCGGTGATCGCCCAGCTCGACCGGCCGCGCGTAATTATAGGTCGTGACATGATGGACGCTGAGGATCGTCATGAAAGGCTCGTGAAATGCTTAGCGCCGATTCGATTGCTAAGGCCCCCGTCGGGGGACGGCATGTATCCGATCCAACGCCTAAGCAAGCGCGGCGCCGGAAGCGCGGCGCGCCCTTGGCGGCGATAAAGCTTCAGCCCTTTGAAAAATCATCATAATTTTGCTCGCGACCCCCATTCGTATCGGCAGAATTCAAAATCGAAGACTCGCCTGCCGGCGAGCGCGCTATGCTGGCGACGATAATGATCAAGCGTTCAAGGGACCGCCATGCGTGCTTTTCTCATCGATACCGACACCGCCTCCGACGACGCGGTCGCGATCATCATGGCTTTGGCGGCCCCGGATGTTCGAGTCTGCGCGCTGACGACCGTAGCCGGCAATGTCGGCCTCGAACAA
>JASLHV010000479.1 GCA_030153205.1 Roseiarcus sp.
CTGCCGCGCGACGGCACAGCGATCACGTTCGACAATACCTGGTTCGACGTCGATACGGCCAAGTCCGTCTATCGCGTCTCGGCTGGCGCGCGTTGGGCCGAGGTCATCCAAAAGCTCGATCCGCTTGGTTTTTCGCCGAAAGTCATGCAATCGAACAATGATTTCGGCGTCGCCAGCACGTTCTGCATCAATGCGCATGGCTGGCCTGTACCCTTCGGGCCGTTCGGCTCTACCGTACGCGCGTTGCGCTTGATGCTGGCGGATGGCTCGATCGTCGAATGCTCCCGCGAAAAGAATAACGAACTCTTCGCTTTGGCCATGGGCGGCTATGGATTCTTCGGGATTATTCTCGACCTCGACGTCGAGATGGCGAAAAACGTCATGCTGGCGCCGACATTCGACATTATGCCTGCCGATACGTTCAACGAACGCTTCATCGCCGTGGTCAACAAGGACCCGACCGTCCTCATGGCCTATGGCCGGTTGTCGCTGGCGCGCGCGAGCTTCTTTCGCGAAGCCTTGATGATCACTTATCGCGCGGCCTCTTCGCAACCTGCCCCGCTGCCCGCAGCGACGAACAGCAGCGCTCTAACCTGGGTGCTCAACGACATTTACCGAGAGCAAATCGGCAACGAGGCGGCCAAACGCGCCCGTTGGTACGCCGAAACGCATGTCAATCCGAACCTCGGCAGCGGGCTCGCCACGCGCAACAGTTTGATGAACGAGCCAGTCTCCAACTTGCGCAATCCCTACCCGACGCGCACCGACATCCTGCACGAGTATTTCGTACCTCCGGAGCAGTTCGGCGCCTTTCTAACCGCTTGCCGGGAGATTATTCCGCCGGCGAAGGCCGAGTTTCTCAATGTGACGCTTCGCTACGTCGCCGCTGATGAAACGGCCGTGATGGCGTTTGCGCAGAAGCCACGCATCGCCGCGGTCATGTCCTTCTCGCAGATCATGTCGCCGGACGGCGAGATCGATATGCTGCAGACAACGGAGCGGCTTATCGATCGAATCGTCGCCTTGGGCGGCGCTTTCTATCTGCCGTATCGATTGCACGCTCGGCGCGACCAGGTCGAGAAAGCCTATCCGAATGTCGAGCACTTTCTCGAGCGCAAACGCTTCTATGACCCGAAACTTCTTTTCCGCAACACGATGTGGGATGTCTATTTCGCATGAGCCTGCTCAGAAATCCGCGCTTCGCAGCGCTCCTCCTCGCCCTCGCCCTGCTCTTCGCCGCGGCGACGGATTATATTCCCGCCTTCGCCGATCAAGAGGGCCGCGTGTTCGGCCTATTCAAATTGGACATCTATAAGGACGCCTTGCACGTCGCATCCGGTCTTTGGGCGGCGATCGCCGCGCTCATCTCGCGCCGCGCGGCGATTCTCTTCCTGCGTATATTCGGCACACTCTACTTCCTCGACGGCGTGATGGGCGTCTTTACTGGTTCGGGCTATCTCGATCTCAGCATCATCACCAAAGGCGTCCTGAACAATTCGCCGATGGTGAAATTTCTTTCCAGCGTTCCGCATCTCGGCCTCGGCCTCTTCGGCATTGCGACGGGTTGGCTGGCGGAGGAGAGGACACGGCCTGAGGTCATCGCGTGAAAGGATCGCGGATCGGCCGGATTTTGCGACGATTAGGCATCGCGCTGGTCGTCCTGATCGTCCTCGGCGCTGTTCCGATTATATATACCGAAACGCAATGCGGCGTTGCGACGGCGCCGGTCGTGGAGGGCAGCGCTTTCACGATCACGGAGCCGAACTATCGGCGCGCGGAAGGCGACAGCTACCTAAGTTATCCCGAATGGTACATCGTCCACGCCTATACGGACCTTGCCGGCGTGACGCGCCAGACGTCCGAGTCCAGTTTCGACTATTTCGCGAGCGTCACCGGATTTTGGAAGAGCCTTTGCCGGGCGACGATTGCGGCGGGCGACGCCGGGCCGGTCAGCGCGGATCAAAAGACAACCAACTACATTATCGGTCTCAGCTTCACGGCGGAGATGGCGGTCATCGGCGCTTATGAGCGCACGATCGGCGCACTGACCGCTTGGGCGCGCGGGCCGAAGCGCACGGCGGAGGACGAATTCGCGCTCAAGGTCGCGGATGACTACGCCGCCTTCCTCAACCAGACGCCTTGGTACCGCTACCCGTTCTTTCCGACCTTGGCGCGATTTTGGCGGGAGACGCCATTCGGCGAGGGCAATCTTTTGCGCAGCGCCGAGCGGCGTCTTGCTCTGACGCTGGAATATGGCGGCAAGGGCCTCTATGCGATCCCGATTGGCGCGCTTGCCGGTTATTCGCCAGCCGATCTTTCGATCATGAGCGTCGTCAGCCCTCTCGACGCCGAAGATCTCGCCGCCGATACACGGATCAAAAAGCTGCGCGACCTCAACGACAAAGCGATGCTGATCGAGACGCCGCGCTATCAGGAGCTGACGGACATCATCCGCCGGCTCGGCGCGCGCGGCCGCGACGTCTTGGAGATCGCCGGCAACCAGCGTATCCTGACAACGGTGATCGCGCCGGAAGGCGCGAAACTCGACACGCCGGGCGCGAGGCCTTTGTTCGTCATCCCGATTCAATCCCGTCCTGGCTGGCGACGCATCGGCCTCGACACCGAAGTCAAAGCATTGGCGCGCCTGATCGGCGACGTCGAGAAACAAGGCGCTATATTCGAGCACGCTTATGACTATTGAGCTTGCCAGCGGGGCCCGACGCATTTTGGCCGGCGCGAGCGCGGCGCTGCTTCTGTGGTTCGGCGGCATGGCGGCGCTGGTTTTCTTTGTCGAGCCGCCGGCGCTGATCGCCTTTGGACCGACCGCGCGATTGTCGTCCGCGATCGTCCGAACGGACGCTTCGATACTCGGCATGGGCCATGGCTTCATCACCGCGCGCTCCGACGCCGCCGGCCTCGCGCGCCGGCTTTATGCGGGCGGGGCGTGGTTCGTCTGGCCGGCTCTGCCGCCGAGCTGCGGCCGATTGAAGTAGAGCTTCAAGCGCCCCTTCGCGATGGATCGCGGCGATCTGGGATGGCGTTCGGGCGAAGCCCTGCCGCCAGCGAATAAAGGACCGGGCGAACAAACGCTGTTCGACCCGGTCCCCTCCCCCACCTCCAGCGAGCGAA
>JASLHV010000535.1 GCA_030153205.1 Roseiarcus sp.
GTGCGCAGATAAGCGAGAATATCGTTCGCGATTTCCGCGGCGAGGGTCTCGGGGTGCTGGACGGCGCTGGGCTCGAAAATCATCGACGCCTCCAGGCGTACCCAAAGCTCCTGCGGCGCGCCAATATTGGTCACGATCGGCGGCAAGTCGAGCAAATGGGACGCCGCGGCCGCGGCTGAACCGTTCGCCGTCGCCGCCGCCTCTTTGCCGCTCTGTCCTTGCGGCGCAGTGTTCTTAGGCGCGAAGACAAAGCCGAGAGCGCCAGACAGAATGGTGACGACAATCATCGCGACGAGGAATTGCCCGAACGAGCCTGCTGATTTCGCGGGAGCGTCGGCGCGAGGAGCGGACGATGCGGCGGCCATTGGGTCGGCGTTCCTTCGATCCTAGAACGGTTTGAACCTATCCCACAATTGCTGGCCCCAATTGGGCTGCTGCACATCGCTGAGGCGGCCGCGCCCGCCGTACGAGACACGCGCTTCCGCGATACGGTCGTAGGCGATCGTATTGTTGCGCGAAATGTCCCAGGGCCTGACGATGCCGGCGATTGTGAGCTGTCGCAGTTCGTAATTGACCCGGACTTCCTGCGAGCCGCTGATGACGAGATTGCCGTTGGGCAATACTTCGGTGACCACGGCGGCGACCGAGACTTGAATCTGTTCGGACCGGTCGATGTTGCCTTGACCTTGCGTGGCCGAAGTCGACGTCAAATCGGCGCTGAGGGTCGGCGGCTGCGATGAAGCGGACGTGCCGTTCGTATAGTTCCAGTCGGTCTCGAAGGCGTTCTTGGAGCTCAAAGAACGATCGGTGGCGTTGCCGAAAGTCGCCTTGTCGTTGATCGCGATATTGACCGTGATGATGTCGCCGACTTTGGTGATGCGCTGGTCGCCGTAAAGATTGGCGGCGCTGGCGATGAACATCGATTGCGACGGATTGCGTACGGGGCCAGGAACGTCCGCCACCGCGCTGTTCGTCGGCGGGACGGTCAGGCCGCTTCCAACCGGCGAGAGGCTGGGCTCCCGCATGAATTCGCTCGGTCCGCCGCCGCAACCGATCAAACCGCCGGCCATGAACGTGACTATTCCAAAAAACGCAAAACGAGACCGCATCACGACTTCTTTCCATCGGCGGGGGGAGGCGTATCGGGCGAGACGGGGGCGGCGGGCGCGGCGGCGTTGGCCGCTTTCGCCTTGCCGGAGATCAGGTCCGTGAGTCTGGCCGCGCGCGCGGCCTCCATTTCATTGAGGATCGTACTTGCCACGCGAGCGTTGAGCTTGCTCAAGATGGAGGCGGCGCTGCCGTCCTCCATTACGATCAACTGCGCGGCGGCGGCCTCCGGACGCATCTTGGCGTAGATCGCGACGATGTCGTCATCGGCCTTTTTCAGCATGTCCTCGCGCTTGTTGACCCAATCGCGCGCCTCGGCTTCTTTCGCTTCGAGTTCGGCGATTCGGTTTTTGATTTGGCCGTCGAGCTCTTCGAGGCGCTTCATTTGCCAGGCGACCCTGGCCTCTCCCACCGCAGGCGCGATATTCGAGCAATATCGTCCGACGGAATCGCCGATGTCCGGCTCGACCTTCGCGGCCTCGCTATCCAACTTCTTGAGGTCTTGCGAGAGCGCGCGCGTCGAGGCTGACGCCGTAAGGATCACGGCGCATATTCCAGCAAAAAATAAGCCTGATTTCGACATGACAACGCCAGCGACGGGCCGAGAGAACGCTTGCGTCACAATGCGTTCGGCAGCTTGCGCCGGGCTGACGCGCTATTGCACGACCAACTCGGCCTGCAGCGCGCCGGCGGTTTTGATCGCTTGCAAGATCGCGATAATGCCGCTGGGCTTCAGCCCGATCCGGTTGAGGCCGGCGACGAGCGTTCGCAAGCTCGCGCCGCCGACAATGGCGACTTGGCCGCCTTGCTGGTTGACGTCGATCTGGGTCCTTGGCGTCACAGTCGTCTCGCCCTTTGAAAATGGTTGTGGCTGCGAGACCTGCGGCGTCTCCGTCACACGGACGCTGAGCGTGCCATGCGTGACGGCGACGGTCGATATTTGTACGTCCTGGCCGATGACGACAGTACCCGTGCGCGAGTCCACGACGACCTTGGCGACAGTGTCGGGCTCGACCAAAAGATCGCCGATTTCCGCCATGAAGCGGGTATTGCTGATCTGCGGAGGGCGCATCATGGCGACGCTGCGCAAATCCTGCTCATAGGCGGTTCGCCGGCCGTAACGCTCGCGTGTGAAGGCGTTGATCGCGTCTGTGATCCGCACGGCCGTATTGTAATCAGGGTTTTTCAGCTCGAGCGTCATGTTCGGGTCGTCAGTGAGAGGCGGCAGAGACCTCTCCACCAAGGCGCCGTTCGAGATCCGGCCGGCCGTCGGCACACCCTGCGAAAGCGTCTCGGCCTGACCCGCGACGTCAAAGCCCGTCACCGACACCGCGCCTTGCGCGCTGGCGTAGACCTGACCATCGGTCCCCGACAAGGTCGTCATCAGCAGCGTGCCGCCCATCAGCGAAGTCGAATCGCCGAGCGAAGAGACGGTCACGTCGATGCGCGACCCAATAGCCATCGCCGGCGGCAGATCGGTTGTGACCATGACCGCGGCGATATTGCGGTTCCTTGGATTGCTGCCGCGCACGTTCAAACCCATGCGGTCGAGCATCGACTGAAGCGCCTGCTGCGTAAACGGCGCGTTGTTCAACGTATCGCCGGTGCCTTGCAGGCCGACGACCAGCCCATAGCCGATCAATTGATTGTCGCGCACGCCGCGCAACGACGCGACGTCCTTGATTCGAACCGCGGCGAAAGCCTGCGCGTTCAAAAGGCAAAGAA
>JASLHV010000021.1 GCA_030153205.1 Roseiarcus sp.
TATTGAAAAGACTGGCATTTTCGGCGCGGATTTTGGCTGGCTTGTCGCCGCCAAAGATTTTCCAAGGAGCATCGCCGCGCCCTGGCGCCGTCAAACGTACTGGCTCAGCGCGTCGTATCAGCGCATTTGAATCGGCGGCACGACTTGCGCGTAACTGAGATCGTACGTTTTGTTCAGCAGTGGGTCGAGCTTCGTACCTTCGGACGCATCGAAGCCGCGAGGCCGAACGCCAGGCGGCAGCTTGGCGATTGGTTCCGGCAAGGCGTCGGCGCTCGCCGTGCTCATATTGACGAGCGACCCGTAACGCGCCTCGCGACTTTTTTGATCCGCGAGCATTTGCGGCGACAGGGGGTAGCTTTGCGCGGGATCAGCGGATGCGCCGCCCTCGTCGCTCTGCGTCATGACAAGCGCTTCGTCATTGACGCCCTCGACCACCAAGCCGCTGTCCGCGATATTCTTGCCTGCCGCTTCGACGGAGAGCGGACCTTTCGGGCTCAGCAAAGCTTCTCGTACCTGCCGCGCCACGCCCAGCTTGCTGAGGCGCGCCGCGAAGGCGTTGAGCGGCGCCGTCAGCTTCGGCGATAAAGGCGTAACGAATTGCCCGAAGATTTTCGGGTCAGGCGGCGTGATTGCGTTGTTCGCCTGATCGGCCGGCGAAAGCAACGGCTGCGCGGCCACGACCGCAGGGCTCAGGCCACGCGAGAGGCCCGCCGCCAAGGCGCCGGGCGATGCGGCGGGCTTCGGCGAGGCAGGCGTGACAAGTCCGCCGAAGATTTTCGGGTCAGGCGGGTCGATCGCGCTCTTCTTTTGATTGGCCGGCGAAGTCGTCGGCTGTGTGGCCGCGGGCGCGGGGATGAGGTCGGGCGCAACGCGATCTTTCGACTCTTTGGCGTCCTTCTCGATCTGGCGCCAATGATCGACGTTTTTCAAATGCTGATCGAGGGTTTCAGCGAAGGCGTGACCGCCGGTGCCGTCGGCGACGAAATAGAGCTCCTTCGTATGCGACGGATTGGCGGCGGCTTCGAGCGCCGCCTTGCCTGGATTGGCGATCGGCCCCGGCGGCAGGCCCTCGATGACGTACGTATTGTAAGGCGTCGCCTGTTCGAGCTCGGATTTGGAGATCGGATGATCGAGCGTACCTTTCCCGCCGACCAGCCCGTAAACGATCGTCGGATCGGATTGCAGCTTCATGCGCTTGCCGAGCCGATTGACGAAGACGCCGGCGACGCGGGGTCTTTCATCCGCCTTGCCGGTCTCCTTCTCGACGATCGAGGCGAGCGTGATCAATTCGCCAGGCGACTTGATCGGCAGGTTCGTCGCGCGACTCTGCCAGATTTCGTCGACGACCTTGTTCTGCGCTCTCTCCATTCGGGAGAGCAGCGTCTCGCGGGTTTCGCCGCGCTGGAAGAAATATGTGTCGGGAAGGATGGAGCCCTCGCGAGGAACTTCGCGGATTTCACCGACAAGGGACTCGTCGGCGCGCAGCTTCTGAACGACCTGCTGACTAGTCAGTCCCTCGGGGATGGTCATCTTGTGCTGGACCGGTTTGCCGAAGACCAGAGTGTCTTCGACCTCCCGCAACGATGCATGTTCTTTGAAGAGATATTCGCCGCGTTTCAGCTTACCGCGGGCGCCGTCGGCCATGACGACAAGATTGAACCAAAGCGTGCTTTCGATGACGCCGGCCTTTTCCAATTGGTCCGCGATGCTCGCGCCCTCGGCTTCATCGTCGCGAGAAATGACCACAACCTTGTCGGCGGCGAGGGGGCCCGGTTTTTTCGCCTCGCGGAGCGCCCCGGCGAAAGCGACGACGCCGACCACCGCGCCGATCAGGATAAAGGATAAAAACCCGCTGATCCGCGATAAGCCCTCGCGACGAGGCTTGCGAGGCGGCTCAGGCGGCGGCGGCGCGGCCTGAGGCTGCAAGGCTTCGATCGGTGAACGCGGCGAACGCCGGCCGAAGAGACTGACGCGTGACCGCTCGCCGCCTGGGTCGTCCGGTTTCGATCCGTCGCTCATCACATCCGCCATGACGACCGCGCGCGGCGGCGTCTAAGAACAATACTAGCCTAGGCGCCAATATGGCGAAATCGGGAATCCAGTATGACACGGCGTCATTCACACCGTTTAAAGATAATCGATGCGTTAGTGCCACCAAAACCGAAAGAATTTGACAAGACAACGTCAATTTTTCGCTGCTTGGCCTTGTGAGGGGCAAGGTCGATTGCTGTTTCGACGGATGGATTGTCGAGGTTCAACGTCGGCGGCGCGATTTGATCGCGCATCGCGAGAATCGAGAAAATCCCCTCGATGGCCCCAGCCGCGCCCAAGAGATGGCCGGTCGAAGACTTTGTCGACGACATCGTTAAAGCGCCGGCGGCGTTGCCCATGAGGCGCTCGACCGCGCGCAATTCGATTTCGTCGCCGAGCGGCGTCGATGTGCCATGGGCATTGATATAATCGACATCCGCCGGCGTTAAATTGGCCCGTTTCAGCGCCGCGCTCATCGCCCGGAATCCGCCGTCGCCGTCTTCGGCGGGCGCCGTGACGTGATGAGCGTCGCCCGAGAGGCCATAGCCGACGAGCTCGGCATAAATGTGCGCGCCGCGCGCCTTCGCATGATCGCGCTCCTCGAGCACGAGACAGCCTGCGCCTTCGCCCATGACGAAACCGTCGCGCTCGCGATCATAAGGCCTCGAGGCTTGTTGGGGACGGTCGTTGAAACCGGTCGAGAGCGCGCGGCAGGCGGAAAAGCCCGCCAAGCCCAAGCGATTGATCGCCGATTCTGCGCCCCCGGCCACCATCACATTGGCGTCGCCCAGCGCAATGAGGCGACCGGCATCGCCAATCGCATGGGCCCCCGTCGAACAAGCCGTGACGATCGAGTGATTCGGCCCTTTCAGCTTGTGCGCGATCGAGACATATCCGCTCGTGAGATTGATCAAGCGGCCGGTGATGAAAAAAGGCGAAATCCGCCGCGGCCCGCGCTCCTTCAGCGTGATCGCGGCGTCATAAATGCCGCCGAGACCGCCGATGCCAGAGCCGATCATCACGCCGGTTTCGATCTGCTCCTCATAAGTCGAAGGCTCCCACTTGGCGTCTCTTAAGGCCTGGGTCGCCGCGGACATCGCGTAGAGGATGAAATCGTCGACCTTGCGCTGTTCCTTCGGCTCCATCCAATCGTCGGGATTGAATTCACCGTCGGCGTGGCCGCGCGGAATCTGACCGGCGATCTGGCAAGGAATATCAGATACGTCGAATTTCTCGACTCGGCTGATGCCGCTCTCCCCCGCAAGCAGCCGGCGCCAAGTCGCTTCGACGCCGCAGGCGAGGGGCGAAACCATGCCCAACCCCGTCACGACGACGCGTTTCATAGAGAATCCTCAAAGCCGACGCGCAAAGCGCGTCCCCCCCTCATACAACAAGGGCCGGACGAAGCCGGCCCCGTAACTGACGTTGCTGACGCGACCCGCCGCCAAGGCGGATTAGAGCGCGCAAGATTGCTTACTTGGCCGCAGCGGCCTTCTCGAGGAATTTAATCGCATCGCCCACGGTTACAATGGTCTCGGCCTGATCGTCGGGAATTTCGACGCCGAATTCTTCCTCGAAGGCCATCACGAGCTCGACCGTGTCGAGCGAGTCAGCGCCCAGGTCGTCGATGAAATTGGCGTTTTCGACCACCTTGTCCGCATCGACCCCGAGATGCTCGACAACGATTTTTTTTACGCGTTCTGCGACATCGCTCATTTTGCCCGTCCTTAGCCTTGCGGCGTTTTTTGACGCTCGCTTTTGTTGGATCCCCTAACTCGATCACGCCTTGCCGCGCGGCTCTATTACTTATCGCGGTCTTAGAGGAATCAAGCCTCCTAAAGGAAGCGCATTCCTGTCGTTCCTGCGCCGTCGCGTCAAGAAGCCTTTGAACGCGTCGCGCTCCAGTTCACGCATCGATCAAGTCAAATTTTTTCCGTGTTTTCCGCCGTTTTCCGTATTTTCCGCCGCTTTGCGGCGGCCTCTGCGCTCCGATAGCATATCTCAGCTAGCAAGGCGAGAGGTTCGCTTAGGCGGCGCGAACATCGGCTCATAACCTTTAACATACTCAAATCATTGCCATTCCCCCGTTCACGTGAAGCGTCTGGCCGGTCACGTAAGCGGCCTCGGCGCTGGCGAGATAAACCACGGCGGCCGCGACATCGGCGCCGTCGCCCAGCCGCCCCATCGGAACTCTGCCGAGGATCGTCTCGCGCTGCTTGTCGTTCAAAGCGTCGGTCATCGGGCTTTTGATGAAACCCGGCGCGATGCAATTGACGGTAATGTCCCGGCTTGCGACTTCGGCGGCGAGCGCCTTCGACATGCCGATCATGCCAGCTTTGGCCGCCACATAATTACCCTGGCCGGGATTGCCGATAACGCCGACAACCGAGGTGATGCCAATGATGCGTCCATGGCGGCGGCGCATCATCCCTTTGAGGCACGCGCGCGCGAGACGAAACGCGGCGGTTAAATTGACCGCCAGCACCTGGTCCCATTCTTCGTCCTTCATGCGTAGGAAAAGATTGTCGCGCGTGACGCCAGCGTTGTTGACCAGGATATCGACAGCGCCGAGCGCGGCCTCCGCGGCAGGGACCAGCGCTTCGACTGATTTGGCGTCGCCGAGGTCGGCAGGCAGGACGACGGCGCCTTCGCCGAGTTCTGCGGCGAGCGCCTCCAGCGCCTCGCGCCGGGTGCCGCTGAGCGCGACTTTCGCGCCTTGCCCATGCAGCGCCTTGGCGATCGCGCCGCCGAGACCGCCCGAGGCGCCGGTGACGAGCGCGCTCTTGCCTTTCAGGTCGAACAAGGTTCTGTCCTTTCAGCGCCGATTAGGGATGAGCCGTCGCGAGGCGAAAAGCCTCGACGTCGGCCGGCGCGCCGACGTTTACCGCGCTGACGCCCTCAGCGATGCGCTTGACGAGGCCGCTGAGCACCTTGCCCGAGCCGACCTCGACGAAACGCGTGACGCCGCGTTCGGCCATATAGGCCACGCTCTCGCGCCAGCGCACGGCGCCAACGATTTGATCGATAAGGTTCTTGCGAATGGCGGCTGGATCCTCGACGGCGCTCGCCGTCACATTGGCGACCAGCGGGGCCTTGGGCCGTTTGATCTCAATGCCGGCTAGGGCGGCGGCCATTTTCTCTGCCGCCGGCTGCATCAAGGCGGAATGGAAAGGCGCGGAGACCGGAAGCAGCAACGCGCGTTTGGCGCCTTTCAGCTTTGCGAGTTCCATGGCGCGCTCGACGGCGGCCTTGGTTCCTGAAATCACGACCTGGCCGCCGCCATTGTCATTGGCGGCCTGGCAGATCGCGCCTTGAAGATAAAGGTCGCTCGCGGCTTGCTGCGCGGCCGCCTCGGCTTGGGCAAAATCGAGCCCGATGATCGCCGCCATCGCGCCCTGGCCGACGGGCGCGGCGGCCTGCATCGCCTCGCCGCGAAGGCGTAGCAAACGCGCCGCGTCTTCAATCGTGAGCGCCTCGGCGGCCGCGAGCGCGGAATATTCGCCAAGCGAGTGGCCGGCGACGAATTGCGCATCGCGCGCAAGATCAAGGCCGGCCTCGGTCTTGAGGACTTTGGTCGCAGCGAGGCTGACCGCCATCAACGCCGGCTGGGCGTTGGCGGTCAAAGTAAGATCAGCCTCCGGTCCTTCGAACATGAGCCGCGACAGGTTTTGCGCCAAGGCGGCGTCGACCCTGGCGAAAACGTCACGCGCCGCGCCAAAGCTTTCGGCGAGCGCCTTGCCCATGCCGACCGCCTGCGAACCCTGCCCGGGAAATATGAAAGCCGCGCCCATTTCCGCCTGCTGTAATGTGGCCGGGCAGAGACAATGCCCGAGGCGCTCTGTCAAGCGCGCCGGACGGCTCAGATATTTAGGCTATTGCATCAAACGCGCTTGCTGATTCGCATGGCGCCGAAATACCAAATCGTCGGCTAGGGAACGCTGATGGATTAAAGGTCTGATTGTTGGCGGTGTCGGCGACCAGAAGGATAATGCGCCGTGGCGGCGAACTGGCTCCAGCTCGACTTCTGAATACGTATATTTACATACGCCGCAGATTTTCAAAATATGCGTCGCCGCGGACCGGCGTACTGTTGCGGGCGTCAGGGCCGCCCGGGCCGGTGTTGGACGGAATCGTATCTTGGCCGGCCGATCCGGCGCGTCGTGTGAACAGAGCGGTTTGTCCTGCGCTTTAGCCTCAGGTACGATATTGCCGGCCGGGGGAGGGCTGCTCTCGCTTTGAGCGTTCGCGCTGAAAATGGTTTTCTTTGCCTCGATGGTCGCCGCGGCGGCGTCGAGTTGCGAACCGTACGAGAGCTTTCGATAGGAATCGAGGCCCAAAACGACCATCGCTATCATGGGCGCTGCCGAGAGAGCGAACATGATCGCCACGTGACGATCATGCGCCAGCTTGAAGAGCGGCCTCAAAACGTTCCTCATGGCCTCGCGATCCTTTGGGTTGAACTGATCGTCGCGGGTATGTTCCCTAGTGCCGGGCGCCTCGGCAGGCGTCATCGCTTTTGAAAATTTCTTCGCGCTGGCTGGGCGCAATATCGCTCGAGGCGCAAGGGTCCGAGGCGTATCTCGGCGCTTGCGCAATCCCCTGATCACGACCGAGAACTTAGAGGATTTTTTCTTAAATTCTTCCGGAAAAGAGGCGCCGCGCTGACAATGCCGCGAGTGATGTCAGGCGGACGGGGGTATTGAAGCCTTACACTGACCCGCGACCAGTCGCCTCTGAGCCGCGCGGGCGCGGGCGAATTTTACACGCCGGTAGAAGCAGTTGGCGCCTGCCAATGTCCGCCGCCTACGCCCCCATGCAGAAAATACGAAGGCCTCGCCGTTTCCGCCTGTGTACCAACGAGTGCGCAGAAAGAAAGGCCGGAGACGCTTTGTCAAGCGCTCCGGCGAGGCGTCGAATTTTGTTTCGGCTATTGCGTCAGACGCGCCTGCTGCGTCGCCTTGTCGAACAGGAGTTTGATAGCGTTGGTGATATCCTGGCTGCGGCTGGCCTTGGCGTAAAAACCGTTGACGCCGCCGGTGGCGCAGGCTTGCATCCTGGTTTCAATCGGCGACGGCGTCCCCGATGCAATCGCATTTGCCTTGCCGTCTTCGCCGTTGCCGAAGGTGGCGCTGGGGTTCGCGATCGGGACATAAGGGATTAACAGCACGGCGACCGTATATCCGGCATTCCTCGCGCTTTGGCAGAAGTCGGAGGTTGTCGGCGATGTAGGGGCCAATTGTGGGGCAGAGCCGTTACACGAAGGCTCGCATATCTGGTTATTGTCGGCCCCGTCGGTGACCAAAAAGATGAATCCTTGCGGCGAGGAGCTCGTGCCGACTCCACTCCCTTGAAGCCAGTTATTGTTCTGGAAATCCGTCCAGAGATTCTCGAAATGCGTGCCGCCGCCGCCGATGGCGCCGGCGCTCCCGCTATCGAGATAAGTCGTAGCAAATGGGGTCGCGTAGGCATTCGCTTGGTTAAAGGGCGCATCGCGCGGTACTGGTCCCAGTGGGAACAACCATGAGTTGATCTGCGCGTTGCTCGTCGGCAGCGGCACAGGTTGCGGCGTGAACATGGCCGTCTGCGATGAATTGACGTAATTGAGCGGCACGGCCTGAACGGCGTGCACGATGAAAGGATAGACGCCGATCCGATACTGATTTGGAAACATGGCGACGCCCGGCTGCATGGCGTAATTCAGGAGATTGAGGACGGCGCCGGCAAGCGCGTCGATGCGAAGCTGGAGGTTATTGGCCTGAGCGAAGCCGAAGCTCTGCTTGCCACTGTAGTGACAAGCGAACATACAGCCGTTTGGGTAGCTTCCGGTGTACGCTTGGGCCGTCACACTCCAAGATCGATAATTTACGTTGTCGGGATTGCCGGGATTCAAAGGATCGTTGTAGGCGCCTTGGGGCATCTGGTTTGGTGAGGTGTAGCCCCATGCGGCAAGGCCGTTGGCGAGCGTCTGTTGATCGGTACCCGTGGTCGGCAGCCCCATCGAGGCCGACGTGTCCAGGACAAGATAGAAATCCTGATAGGCGCCCAACTGCAGGCTGGCCTTCGACGTTCCGCCAACGTTGAACGTTTTGACGCCGACCAGACCGCCGAAGTTGGTCGGCACGTTTGCGGCGTATTGGACTGTCGCGTCGATGAGCAAGGGACTAGTCGGATCTTGCACCACAGA
>JASLHV010000043.1 GCA_030153205.1 Roseiarcus sp.
GGTCAACCGCTTGAGCCTCACCGTCAGCGCGACGAAGCCCAGGGTTCGTCGCCGGACCCGCCGTGTATCGCTGCAACGTCTCGATCACCCCTCGGCTGAATGTCTATGACATATTGTTAGCTCCTGTTGCGCTCCATGAAGCGCAACAGGAGCTAAAAATATGTCAAAGACATTCAGCCGAGGGGTGATCGAGAAGTTGCAGCGATACACGGCGGGTCCGGCGACGAACCCTTGGCTTCGTCGCGCTGACGTTGAGGCTCAAGCGGTTGACCGTTACGTGCGCTCCGACATTTCGCGGCTGTTGGCCGCATTGGTCATACCGACGCAAAGGTCGCTCGCCGCAGAATTTCGCAGTTCTTCAGCATCCTCCTCAGTGGCGGCCTAGAATGGCGCTTAAGACGTGCGGTACGGCCGGTCGAATGATTCCCAATCCGAGCTGACGATGGCGACTGAGCAAAAATCGATCGTGAACGCAGGGTGCAGGGCCAGCAGCTTGGGCCAACGCCGGACATGGGTGAGGCGGCCCTTCCCCGTGGTGATCCAAGATCAAAATCATCGCCGGGCTCTCACATCAGCCCGTCCGCTTTGGGGGCTCGATCTAGCTGGTGCGCAAACTGCTTAATGAAAAGCTCGTCGTATCGCTCGTCGCCCATGAGCAACTGCGACGCGTATTCCCAATTTGGATTGGCCAAACGATGCGCCGGGGGGGAGCATCATCGCACGAGCGTCGGCGAGCGTATTGAGCGCGCGGCCATCCGTGAGGAAGATTGTTTGGGGAAGCCGACGCGGCTGGGGCATGTGCGAGCCTAGCACGACGGGGCATGGGTTGGGTGTCGTAGAATTCGACGGCGTGGCGCCGGGCGGCGATTTCCAAGCCTGCCCGGGACAGGCCGCCTAGACAATAGGCCGCTCAGCGGCCTTGACTTGCAGATTGCGTCTCAGTTCTCGAAAAAAAGAATTGCAGCGTGCGTCCTCGAGACCTTCGCTGGACGGCGGCCGAATTGTTTTTGTCACGACGACAGCTGGCGCGCCCAACGGCGTAGAATTCGTACCTGGCTAACCGGTTGGCTTTTACGCGGCGTCTTCATGCGGCTGGTCAATTTCGACGGCGGAAAACCCATCCCTCGCAGCGACTGTGTCGTCGAGCTTTGGAAATCGTACCAGCGCCTCCGAGGGGGAATCGCCCTCCTCTAGCAGAGCAGCGTCCTGAAGCCTCTCTAGATTGGGCAAGTCCTGCAGGCTCTCGAACCCGAACTGGGACAGGAAGCCCGGCGTCGTGACGTAGGCGTAGGGGGCGCCCGGTTGCGGGCTTCGCGGCCCGGCGGCGATGAGCCCTTGCGAGCGGAGCGAGGCGATAAGATCGCGGCTGATTTCGCGCCCGAACATGTCGGAGAGCTCCGCCCTCGTGACCGGCTGAAAATACCCCACCGCCATCAAGACCCCCGCTTCCGCTTTGGTCAGCGTCTTGGCGGTCTTCGAGACTCCCATCGCGGCGCGGATCGCCTCGGCGTGTTCTTTTCGGGTCTGATGGCGCCAGCCGCCGGCGACCGAAACCAGCTCGTAAGGCCGTCCGCGCAATTCGTCGCGGATGTCTTCGATGAGCGCATCGAGATTGCAGGCCTTACCGACGACGCGTGCCAGAACCTCGCGCGGGACTGGCGCGCCCGACGCGAAGATCACCGCCTCGACCCGCCCCATCCATTCGCGCCAGCGCATTTCGGCGGGAAGCTCTTCGAGCTCGCGGTCGAGGGGTACGGTCTCTTTGGCGTGGCGCGTCATGGCTATAATCCGTACAGTCGGAATGTGGCGCGGCCGGTCAATTCGCGCACGGCGTCGAGGGTGGACAATCGTTCAAACAGGCGGCGCGAAGCGAAGCGCGAGAGGTTTGGCGTCGTCAGCGAACCCGCGACGGCGTCGTCGTCCAGCAAAAGTTTGAGCGCCTCCCCTGCCCCTTTGGCGCGCAGTTTCGGCGCGACCGCTTGCAGCCGCGCTGCCCTTCTCGCTATCGCTTCCGCCAGCCGGCAGGCTTCGGTCGCGGCATTGACGAGGGCGAGGCAGATCGCGCGCTCAAAATCCTCGCCGCCTGGCTGAATGCGGCCCCGTCCAGTCCGAAATATTTCCGAGTGGAATTCCCCCATCAACAAAGGTACGGCGACCGGCCAGCGCATTTGGCGGGCGAGCGCGCCATCGCCGAGCCGCCAGGCGAAGAGCTCGGCGTCCGGCCTTGCGGCGACTGTCGCGGCGATGATCGAGGCCGCCGCGAAAGGCGCGGCGCGATCGGAGCGCTCGAGGCGCGAAGGGATATCGGCCAGCGCGTCGCTCCAGGCCGCGCCGAGCCAAGCGGCGATTGTCTTGAGGTCCTTTTCGCGGATGGTTAGCGGCCGCGACGCCAATGAGCGCCAGGCGCCGTAAACGCGGCCGGCGGGACCGGGATCGCCGCCCGCCGATCGCAAATTCCAGGCGTCGCGAAGTTGGGCTTCGTCTTCCTTCAACCCCATGCGTCGTACCGCGGCGGCGGCATTTTTGAGCGCCAGGCGTTGGCGCCAGGCGCCGAGCCAAGGGGGATCGGCGCGCACGATCTGATCCAGTCTATTCAGCGCGATCCCGGCCAGAAACGCCGCCTCCGCGTTCGAACGAACGCGGCGCGCCGGCGGCGCAAGGCGTGGCGCGATCGGCGGCGCATCGGCGGAAGTGACGGCTTCTTCGGCGCGAATCATCTCAGGAGAAGCATGGCGCGCTTGTGCGGTTTTGGCGAGGTTTTTTGCAGGTTTCCGCACCGGCTGTCGGCGGCGGAGAATGTCCGATAAGCTTGCCTTATCGGACATATTGCTCTCTATATAGGAAATGGCCGATTCGAGCGCTCGGAACCCGAAAAACGAAACCTTGGCCGGCGCTCAGCCGCCGCCCGCCGCCGGGCCAATGAGGGCCTTGGAGGCGCGGCGGGCGACGCCGGCGAAGCCCCCGCCCCGCCATCCCGCTGAGCCAAGACGATGCCATTGGTCATTTTGATCGGCGCCTCCGGGTCGGGAAAAACAACGATCGCGCGCGCGATCGAACATCGATTCGCCGGGGCGGTCGCGGTCTTTTTCTTCGACCGGATCGGGGTCCCGTCGCCGGGGCGGATGATCGCGGCCCATGGGTCCGGTGTCGAATGGCAACGCGCCAAGACGATCGAATGGATGATCAGGCTCGCGCCCCTTGCCCAAGGCGGGGGCAAAGCGGTGTTCGAAGGCCAAACCCGTCTTTCTTTTCTCGCCGAAGGGGCCGCGGCGGCCGGGGGTTTTGGCTATCGTCCGATTCTCGTCGACTGCGACGAGGCGGCGCGAGCCAAGCGTCTGAGGGAACGCGGGCAACGGGAACTGGCCAATGGAGACATGAACAACTGGGCGCGTTATTTGCGGGCGGAAGCCGAGGCGGCGGAGTGCGAGAGATTGGACACCTCTCGCCTCTCGCTCACGGACGCTTTGGCTTTTGTCATGGCGCGGTTCGACGCGCGCGGTAAATAAAACTGGTTCTTAAGAGGCGCGGAATGCCGAACCCTGAGGAAGACGGCGACCCCTTCGAACCGCCTGGCGCGGCGCCGGCTGCGGGGCGAGAAACGGCGCGCCTCGTCGATGCGGGCCGCGCCCTGCCCGGCCGCCTCGAAAACCTCGCCGACCGCGCCCGCGCCTACGCCAAGGCTTCCTCGGCCGCCAACACGAATCGCGCCTATGGCGCCGATTGGCGTCACTATCTGGCTTGGGCGCGCCGGCAGAACCTCGCCGCCCTGCCCCCAGATCCGCAGATCATCGGCCTTTACATCGCCGCGCAAGCCTCCGGCGCCGCCGATTCTGGCGGCCGGGCGAGCGCGGTCTCGACCATTGAGCGCCGCCTTTCCGCCCTCGCCTGGAATTTCGCCCAGCGCGGCCTGCCCATGGATCGCAAGGACCGCCATATCGCCGCCGTCCTCGCCGGGGTCCGTCGGACCCACGCCCGGCCGACCATCCAGAAAGAGGCGGTGCTGCCGGAGGACCTCATCGCCATGTTGGCGACTTTGGATTTGGCTTGTCTCCGGGGCTTGCGCGACCGGGCGATCCTTCTCCTCGGCTTTGCCGGCGGCCTGCGCCGCTCTGAGATCGTCGCCCTTGATTGCGATCGCGACCAGACGCAGGACGGGGCTGGCTGGGTGGAGATTTTCGATAAGGGGATGGTAGCGACGCTGCGCGGCAAGACGGGCTGGCGCGAGGTCGAGATTGGCCGCGGCTCATCCGAAGCCACCTGCCCCATCGTCGCGTTGGAGACCTGGCTGAAGTTCGCGCGGATTGATCACGGCCCCCTCTTCCGCCGGGTCCAGGATCAAGGCAAGAGCGTCGGCCCGGACCGCCTCGACGACCGCCATGTCGCCCGCCTGGTCAAGCGATGCGCCCTCGCGGCAGGAGTCCGGCCCGACCTCACTCTGGCGGAGCGAGAGGGGAAATATTCG
>JASLHV010000511.1 GCA_030153205.1 Roseiarcus sp.
GGTCATTCCTGTGGGCGCGGGTAAATCAAATCTTACTAAAATATTAAGATCTGCGCGCGCCTTTCGCTATGCTTTCCGTCGTTTGTCCCGTGTAAAGGATGATTGCGTTGGTGCGCTGCAAAATTATGTTGCAATGCAGCATGCTTTGTGTTAAGGCTTCGCACAACAAATAGGCGCCACTGAGCGCGCCCCGAGGAGATGAGCAATGAACAATCCGTCCTATGAAATCCCCAATGAGCTGCGCGATTTCGCCGAGCGTAGCGTCGAGCAGGCCCGGAAGGCTTTCGAGGGCTTCGTCACCGTCGCCCAGAAGGCGGCTGGCACCGTCGATGGCGCCGCCCAGCAGGTTCAATCCGACGCCAAGACCATGAGCTCGCAGATTTTCGGTTATGCCGAGCAGAATGTGAACGCCGCCTTTGATTTCGCCCATAAGATCGTGCAGGCAAAAGATCCGCAGGAGGCTTTCTCGCTTCAAAACGAATATCTGAAGGCGCAGATCGCCGCTTTGCAGACGCAGGCCAAGGAAATCGGCTCCCTCATTCAGAAGAACGCGCCAGGCTTTAAGAAGTAAGTCCAAGCCGGTTGCTGGATTTGCGCGTTGGCGAGTCTCCTCCCTCCCGTCCAACGCGTCATGGCGCCGCCCTTTTGGGGCGGCGCTTTTTTGTAAGGCTTGCAACCGCCGCCCATAAACTTTAGGTTCCGCGCGCTGTCGCTAGGGCCGCCATAGCTCAGTTGGTTAGAGCGCTAGATTGTGGATCTAGAGGTCCCCCGTTCGAGCCGGGGTGGCGGTACCATGAAGCGATTGCTGGACACGCTTCGCGCCCGGACTTTTCTTAATATTTATGCGCGCAGGCGCCGGCGATGAGCCGTCGCGCCGCGGCGACGCCGCGCAGATGAAACGCGGCTTGATGGGCCTGGCCGAATGAATCGGCGACGGTGAAAGCGATGACGCCGTCATCCGGCAAGGACTCGAGAAAACCAAGGGCGTCGCCCTGAAAAAGGGCGGTATCGCCGGTGTCCGATCCGAGCCAGGTCGAAGTGACGGGTTCACCGCCGCTCACCTGGTACGTAACGCCATAGGCGGGTCCTAAGAGGGAATATCCCCACGCGCCACCGTCGGTTTTGATTTCGAATCCGGCTTTATGGTCGCGACAGAAGGCGACAAGCTCCTTCATCGCGCCCCAATCGGAAGGGCCGGGGATGGGCCGGGCGGCGCGGTTCTCCGCATAAACCTCCGATGATCCGTCGCGGCCATTCTCTGAAAAGCTGAGGCTCCAGGCCGACCATCGATGCGAGCGCCAGTGATGGCGCGTGGCGGCGTCGGCGTCGATCGCGGCGAAGAACGTCAAAACGAAGCACAATGTCGAGAGACGTCGCATGGTCATGGCGTAAGCATAGCAATTGAAGTTGGATGCGGCCACTCGCGCGCGGCGGAACCGACGCCCCTGGCGCGAGCTCCACGGAACCGACGCCGCCATCACGGGTTTCCCCCCGATGAAGAGATTGAGGAGCCTGTCATGAGACGTCCAGGCGCCGTCGTCGCTGCTGCAATCCTCGCGCTTGCGGTCGCTGGCGCGGGGTCGGCACAAGCGACCCCGCCGGGAGAAAAGACGCCGACGGGCGCTGTCGCGCCGAAAACCGATCTCGATAATAAAAAAGGCGATCTCAGCAACAAGCTCGACGAAAATAATGGCGTCGTTCATCCCCAGGGAAGCGTCGACCCCGGCATGGAGAAAAAGCCGCCGCCCACGGCCGGCGATACGCCGGTGATCAAACCGCCTACGGATGATTCGAACGTTCAGCCGAAATAAAGCGCGAAACTCAACGACCCGCGCAGGGCGCGACGGCGAAGATACAGCGCTCGCCGAGGTCCAGGGAATCGCCGTTGACGCCGGCGTAATTGATCTGGCTGACGACGCCATTGGTGATGACGACATTCACACGGCAGTGCGGATGGCGCGGGTAGCCGAAAGTGGCGAAGCCCTGTCCGTCGATTTGGGTCGTCCCGGTATCGTAGGACCAAATTTCTGTCGCGCCGATCGCCTTGCGCCACGTTGGCGCGCCCATGCAGGCGTGAATGCTTCTCTTGGAAAGACCGATCATTTTCGCTTGGGCGATCTGATCGACCTCCGCCCATTGCCCCCAGGCCGCAAGACCCAGCGAAGCCACACAGCAGATCGCGGTCAGAACTCTTCGCATCGGCGCGATTCCTCAAAGCCGACTCGCTCTAGCATCGAATCGAGGCTGAAAGCGAGCGATGGCGAACGCCAATTCACCTCAGTTCGATGCGCCGTCCCAAATCTCGGCGAGGCTAAGATGTCGGTCGGTGAGGCCTTGTTCGGCGGCGTAGCGCGCGGCGAGGTCGAGCGCTGGATCGATCGCGCCATGGCTGAAGCGCGTTGCATCCTTATCGCCGGCGATCGCCGCCGCCTCGCGAAACATCCGCATGAGTTCCTGGGCCAGGTCCGGGCGCTCCTCCGCGAGCGATTGTTTCATGCAGATCATGTGATTGACGGGCGTGAAGCCGTGACGAGAAAGGAAGGCCTTCGCCGTCGCCTG
>JASLHV010000091.1 GCA_030153205.1 Roseiarcus sp.
TGCTGCATTGCAACATAATTTTGCAGCGCACCAACGCAATCATCCTTTACACGGGACAAACGACGGAAAGCATAGCGAAAGGCGCGCGCAGATCTTAATATTTTAGTAAGATTTGATTTACCCGCGCCCACAGGAATGACCCGCCCTCGATGACCGCCTCGGACTCGCCGATATTTGGCGCGCCTGAAGTCGCCAATTTGCTCGCCGAGACGCCCTTCGCGGCGGCTCAATGCGCTGACGCGCCATTGTTTATCGTCAGAGCGGAGCCTCTGGGCCTTCTCTACGCCAGCGATTCGGCTCTGGCGCTGTTTCGCGTCGGCAATTTAGGCGCGCTCGCGGAGGCAATCTTCGGCTTGAGCCCCGGCGCCCGGCATCTGCGGGACCTGAGCCTGCGGCTGCCGGTTGGCGGTCAACCTCGGCTTGAATTGTTTCGGTTCTTTGCGGGACGGGCGCCTCTGGCGATTGGCCTCTCCTGTTCTCGCTTGAGAGATGAGCGCGGCGCCGAGTTTCTTGTCGCAGCGTCCCTTTCTTCGCCGCGCGCGGCTCACGTCGCTCCCGTGAGGGAGCGTTCCGCAGTCGAAACGTCTCCCTTTTCCGGCGAACGATTCCTCTGGAGCGTCGACGGCGCATTGAGTTTTGGGCCGGCAGACAAAAGGCTGGCCGATGCGCTTGGCGAACATGCGCCGCGCGGCGACGAATCCCTCGCCGCCTTGAAAGCCCGCACCGGTGTGGACGATGACGGGCGTCTGGCGGCCGCTCTCGCCGCCAAAGCGACTTTCAGCGCCGTGCGCGTCATCTGGCCTCTTGGACCGGACGCAGGCGCCTTGGCGATGCTGCTCTCCGGCGCGCCGCTTTTCGACCGTGAACAGCATTTTCTCGGCTTTCGCGGCTTCGGTCGCGTCGCCGAAAAAATCGCGCCGGTCTTGCCTGTCATCGCGGCTCATGGGGCGCTCGACGCAGATACGAACGTCGCGGGGACGTCAGAGGTCGCGTTGACGCCGGAAGAGCCGGCGTTCGAAAAAAAAATCGCCGGGACCTCACTGGGCTCGGCCGGTCAAGGGGCTGAGATCGTGCAATTGCGTCCGCTGACGCTCGGCCTCTCCGGCGCTCCGAACGTCGTGCCGATCCGTCCCGATCTGCACAGCTTTGCGCCGCCGGAAGAAACGCCGCGCGGCGATGGCGAAGCCAGCGTCGAACTCACGCAAAATGAGCGCAACGCCTTTCGAGAGATCGCCAGGGCGCTTGGGGCCAAGGTACGTGACGACGATGAGGATTCGTCGGAATTGGAGGCGGATCGTGACGATACTGCCGCGCCGCAGCCGATCCCGTCCGGCCCCGATTTGGCCGCCGAATCGGATGCCTCTCGCCTCCTCGACCGCCTGCCGATCGGCGCCTTGATTACCAGAGGCGACGAAGCGCTTTATCTCAACCGTACCTTGCTCGATCTTCTCGGCTACGCCGATCTCGAAGAATTCCGCTCGCTGTCCGGCTTGTCACGCCTTTTCAACGACCATGATGCCGAAAGTTTCGGGCCGATCGCCAGGTCGATCGCCCTTGTCGGCGTGGATGACCAACCCATCGCCGTCGAGGGTCTGGTCCAAACGATCGAATGGCGGGGCGCGGCGGCGACTTTGTTTTCCTTCCGTCGTTCCGCCGTCGCCGAGGCGGCGCCACGTCTCGGCGCTTTAGCGGACGAGGCGCGCGAGGACGGGCGGAGGGCCGACGAACTCGCGACGATCCTCGACGCCGCCGCCGACGCCGTCGTCGTTCTTGATCGCGAAGGGAAAATTCTATCGCTCAATCGTTCCGGCGAAACTTTGCTCGGCGTCGATCACCGCGAGGTCGCGGGCGAGGACTTTACGGTTCTTTTTGCGCCGGAGAGCCGCGAGGCGGTCAAAGCCTCGTTCGAGGGTTTGCGCGCAAGCGGCCTTGATCGCCTCGCCGAAAGGGGTCGCGAGACCCTCGGCCTGGCCAAGAACGGCCGCGCGCCGCCCTTGTTCGTCACAATGGCGCGCATCGGAACTGGCGAGGATGCGAAATTCTGCGCCGTGATGCGCGACATGACGCGTTGGAAGGAGATCGAGCGCGATCTCGAAGAGGCGCGCCGCCAGGCTGAGCGCTCGAGCGCGCTGAAATCGGAATTCCTCGCCAAGATCAGCCATGAAATCCGCACGCCGCTCAACGCCATCATCGGCTTCGCCGAAGTGATTATGGAGGAGCGGTTCGGGCCGGTCGGAAATGAAAAGTACAAGGAATATGTGAAGGACATCCATGCTTCCGGCGGGCATGTGATGAGCCTTGTCAATGACCTGCTCGACCTGTCCAAAATCGAGGCGGGCAAGGCTGACCTCAAACTCGCTTCGATCGACGCAAATCTCGTCATCCAGGAGTGCCTGGCGTTGATGCAACCGCAAGCGGCGAACGAACGCGTGATCATGCGGCTCTCGCTTGCGGAAAGACTGCCGCGCGTCGTCGCCGATGAGCGCTCGCTGCGCCAGATCATGCTGAACCTCATGTCGAATGCGGTGAAGTTCAACGAGCCCGGCGGCCAGGTCATCGTGTCGACTGCGATGAACGATTCCGGACAAGCCATTATTCGGGTACGCGACACCGGCGTTGGCATGAGCGAGGGCGAAATCGCGACCGCGCTCGAGCCCTTCCGTCAGGTCGGCGCAACCCGCCGCGCTGACGGCTCAGGTCTTGGACTTCCGCTGACCAAAGCGCTAACGGAAGCCAATCGTGCGCAATTTTCGATCAAGAGCCGCAAAGAGCAAGGTACGCTCGTGGAGCTTGCATTTCCCACGACGCCCGCGGCCGCGGCGCAGTAAGGCGCCGTCGAGCGTCATCGTCCGGCGCGCCGGGAGACCTGACCGACGCTTGGTCGCGCGTTGATAAGGACATCCAATTCTCTCGCGTGTTCTTGGCCCCAATCATAGAGCGCTTGCAAAAGTGGTCTTAGCGTCTCGCCTCGGGCGCTTAGTCGATAGGCGCTGACGCGTTTATCGCCCTCTCTGACGATCAACCCCAAGGATTGGAGATCATCGAGCCGTTCGGTCAAGACTTTGTCGCTGAGTTGCGGGATCAGCCGTCTGAGTTCGCCATAGCGCAACGGCCCTTCCTTCAATCGCGCCAGGATCACGGTCTTCCACTTGCCGCCGAGCAATTCGAGTGAAAACTCGACGGGGCAACCGAAGGCTCTGGGCAAGCTCTTCACCGATCTCTCCTCTTTGCGCACCAATTGGTTCGTTGAAAGGCAGTGGAGGCCTAACATATGAGAGCGGCTCACGAGGTCGCTCGAAGGACTTGCTATGAAAATTATCGCCTATGATAGATTTAAACCGGGCGTAACCATGGACGCGGTCACGCCCTATTTGCAAGAGGAAGTGTCCAACGTATGGCGCCTCTGGAAAGGCGGCATCGTGCGAGAGAATTACGCCCGCGCCGACCAGCCCGGCGTGGTCATCGTTTTCGAATGCGACACTGTGGAAACGGCGCGCCGTTACGTCGCGGACTTTCCTTTATCAAAAGCCGGTCTATTGGAATGGGAGTTCATTGCGCTTGATGCGCCTTTGCCGCTCGAATTCCTGTTCGATCCGAAAGTCGACGTGAGCCAGCCATTCGACCGTACTATGCCGGCGCAGGGGCGGCCGTCGTGAAGTCGATAGACGGACTGCATATTCCGATTCTCACCGAAGATCTTTTTGATCCCGCCCGCTTGGCGCTCGTCGTCTATGACATGCAGGTCGGCATTCGCAGCCAGATTGCCGATGGCGACCGGATCGTTACTGCGGTGGCCCGCGTTCTCGCGGCGGCTCGTAAGGCGCGTGTTCGTACCTTATTCACGCGTCATATGTCGGTGCCTGTCGAATTGATGGGCGTCATGTCGTTCCGCACCGCCATGGCTTGGCAACGCAAAACAGAGCCTAGCGAGGTCAAGCCTTGGTTTCTGCGCGATGGTCCCGGTTTCGCCCTCGTGCCGGAGCTTCAACCGCGAGCGTCGGAGGCTGTATTCGACAAGGTTACGATGTCGGCGTTTGAAGGCACGCCGCTCTCGATTGTACTGCGGGACTGCGGCGTCACGGCGGTCGCCTTCGTCGGGATCGCGCTTGAGGTCGGCATCGAACCCTCGGCGCGGCATGCGGCGGATCTCGGTTTCGTGCCGATCATCGTCTCGGACGCTTGCGGCGCCGGACATCCTGAAGCCGCGCAGCGATCCTTGGAGGCGCTTCGCTTCTCGGGCGACGCGGTGATCATCGACGAGGCGACGTTCGTCGCAAGCCTCGAACGCGCGCCTGAACGCTGACGCCTCAACGCCGCAACAGCACCCGCCCCGGCGTCACCTCGAACATTTCCGCGCGTCCTTCCAGTCCCGCGAAGACGCCGGGATCGGCGCCGGTCATGAACACTTGGCCGCCGATCCGCTCCAGCGCCGCATAGAGCGCTGTGCGTCGCCTGGGATCGAAATGCGCGGCGACTTCGTCGAGCAGGGCCAGCGGCGCAATGCCGCTCATCGCGCCGACCAAGCGCGCGTGAGCCAGCACGAGCCCGACGAGCAGCGCCTTTTGCTCGCCGGTCGACGCCTGTTCGGCGCGCGCTGCTTTCGGCCCGTGCCAAACCAAGAGGTCGCCGACATGCGGGCCGATGAGGGTACGACCGGCGGCGGCGTCGCGGCCGCGATTGTCCCGCAAGATCGCGCGGTATTTATCTTCGGCGGCAAGCGCCGGATTTTCCGAGACCAGCCGTTCCACCTCGCCGTCGAGCGCCAGATCGGCCCAGGGGAAAGGCGAATCGTCGTCGCGCCCTTCGGCGATCATCGCCTTCAAACGCGCGACGCACTCGGTTCGCGCCGCCGCGACGGCGACAGCGAGTTCAGCCGTCTCGCGCTCGATCGCATCGAGCCAGTGAGCATCGCGCCCGCCCTCTTCGAGGAGCCGGTTGCGGCTGCGCAAAGCGCGCTCCAATTGCGCGACGCGCGCGCCGTGATTGGGGTCGATCGCTAGGACGAGCCGATCGAGGAAGCGACGCCGTTCGCCTGCGGGCCCGATAAAGAGCCCATCCATCGCCGGCGTCACCCAAACGATGCGCAGATGATCGGCGAAAGCGCGCGCGGAAGCGACAGGCGCGCGATCAATGCGATGCTTGCGGCTTGGCGCCTCCTCGCCTTCCGCGGGTTCAAGACCGGTGCCGAGCTGCCGCGGCTCGTCTTCGTCCTCGACGAAGACTGAAATAGCAAAGCCGCCGGGGCCGCCCTGACGCGCGCATTCGCTCAGTTCGGCGCGCCGCAGACCGCGACCCGGCGCAAAGAGCGATAAAGCTTCGATGAGATTGGTCTTGCCGGCGCCATTTTCTCCGCACAGCGCGACAAGACGGCCGGACATGGAAATGTCGAGCGCGGGGTAAGAACGAAAATCTTTGAGAATAAGCCGCCGCAACAGCGGTCGGCGGCGCGGCGCGCCGGCGCTTGTCTCATTCTGTTGCGATTCGAACGCCGCCATGGGAGAGGCCATGCCATGTCCGGCCATGACGCGAAAGTCGGCTTCGAACTGTTGCGCCGATTGGGCTGTCCCGGCCACTATGCAGCCGTGGATCGGGGACGGGAATAATGAACGAGACGATTGCGGATTTTGACGTTCTCATGCCGATCGAGGGCATCGGCAACATTGGCGGCGCCGTCGAAAAGCGAATGAAGCTGCACCGGCTTTGGCGAGAACAAGATGCAACCGCCGCAATCGACCGGCTCGGGCCGAAGATCAGGGGGATCGCGGCGACCGGCCATTTGGCGACAGTCGATGCCGAATTGATGCGTCGTCTGCCGAAACTCGAAATCGTCGCGAGCTTTGGCGTCGGCTACGATCATGTCGACGCGCGATGGGCGGCCGAACATGGGATTATCGTCACCCATACGCCGGGCGTGCTCGACGAAGAGGTCGCCGATACGGCCTTTGGCCTGCTCCTCTCCACCGTTCGGGAATTGCCTCGGGCTGAGCGCTATCTCCGCGAAGGCCGCTGGCTTAAGGCGAACTACCCGCTCACCGCCTCCCTGCGCGGGCGCACGATGGGGATCCTCGGCCTCGGCCGCATCGGCAAGGCAATTGCGCGCCGCGCCGTCGCCTTCGGCCTCGACGTCGTCTACCACGGCCGAAAGCCGCAAGAGGGCGCGCCCTATTTGTACTATCCGACGCTCGTCGGCATGGCCGGCGCTTGCGATATTCTGATGGTCGTCGCGCCCGGCGGCGCGCAGACCAGGAACATCATCAATCGCGATATTCTCGAAGCTTTGGGACCCGACGGCGTGTTGATCAACGTTTCGCGCGGCTCCCTGGTCGATGAAGACGCTCTCATCGAAGCTTTGAAGAGCAAAAAGATACTCGCAGCGGGTTTGGACGTCTTCTCCGATGAGCCGAACGTGCCGGAAGGCTTGCTCACGCTCGACAATGCCGTGCTTCTCCCGCATGTCGGTTCAGCCTCGCATCGCACAAGGCAGGCCATGGCCGATCTCGTCGTCGCCAATCTCTATTCCTGGATCGACGGCAAGGGTCCGCTGACGCCAGTGCCCGAAACGCCCTGGAATGGCGACAAGGCTTCTTAGAAACAAAAGCGATGCTTTGGGATATTCACCGCTTGACGCGGTGAAAAAGGCTTGGCTAAAGTTCTCCTTATGTTCCACACGCGCGGCTCGCATAAAAGGGGCGCAAGCGCTGTAGCGTTCACGAGGAGAGTCCGCCTTGCCGTTTGGCTTTTTGATCCTGGTTTTCGACGTCGTCCTGATCGTCCATACCGCCAAGACGGGCCGTTTCTGGCCTTGGGCCTATGTCATTTTCTTTCTGCCGGGGATCGGCGGCGTCGCCTATGTCGCCGCGGAGCTCGCGCCGGAATGGCTCGGCTCCTACAAGGGCCGCCGCACCCGCCAGAGAGTGGCGGTCGCGCTCGATCCGACAGGACGCTATCGCGCGTTGCGCGACGAACTCGGCGTTCTCGACACGATCGCCAACCGATCGGCCCTCGCCGAAGAATGCCTGACGCTCGGCAAGTACGACGAAGCGCTCGCTCATTACGAAAGAATTCTGATCTACCCGCTCGGCGCCGAGCCCGTCTTCATGTTCGGCAAGGCGCGGTCGGAATTCGGTCTCAAAAGGCCGGATGCGGCGGTCGCCACGCTGGAAGAGCTCAAGAAACGTTGGCCGGAATACCAATCGGCCGAAGGCCATTTGCTCTATGCGCGGGCGCTGGAAGAGTCCGGCCGTGCGGACGACGCGCTTCACCACTATGCCGAGGTCAGCAACTACTATCCCGGCGCGGAACCGCGGGTGAGGCAAGCCGAATTGCTTCAGCGCGTCGGCCGAAACGAAGAGGCGCGCGCGATCGCCGAAGACGTCATGCGGACGCTGAACCGGGCGCCCGGCCATGTGCGACGGCGACAGAAGGAATGGCTGTCGGCGGCGCAGAAGCTGGCGCGCAAGTAGACGTCCTTGGCGTTCATCAGCGACCTCCATTCACTCAGCCGCCATGCGCATCGTCTTGCAGCGCATGAGCGTTGCGCG
>JASLHV010000183.1 GCA_030153205.1 Roseiarcus sp.
GGGGCAACCAGGTCGCGGAACAGATTCATGCCTGAATTGCTGTCGCGCGCGTTGAGGGCGGCGCGCGCGCCCTCGAACCCTGCGAGACTGCGCTTTGCGCTTCTCGCCTGCGTTACGATAAAACTGCAATGGTTCGGCCCCTCGCAGCCTTCGAACGCATAGGTCGGCGTCGCCAGCAGAACGACACTGTCTTTAAGCTGGGCGACGTAGGGGTAGCCGCAGGTTTGGCCAAATATCAGGCCTGGATTCGACCAAAGGACGTGAGGATCGGCCCGATCGAGCGCCATCGGCGCGTCGATACCGGCGGCTCTGAGATAGCCGCCGATCGCCGTCCACAGATGGTTATTGGCCTCTGCGACAAATGGAAAATCATACATGCCGAGGGACGCGACGAAAACTTCCATAAAGAAATAATCTCCATGCTCAAAAACGCGCCAGATCGCGGCGTTGCTCCGACATAACGTGCAAATTTCACGCCGTCATCGGGCCGCTGAAAATCGACTGTTGAAAGGATGCGTTAGGGCTAAGACTGAGCAGCTTCGCCGGCGGCCATGACGCCGTTCGCCGCATAAAACGCCGAGGGCGCGTTTTCCACCTCGCTCGGGGTCTCCAACGGGTGCAGCGTTTGATGGTGGGGTCGCACGAAATAGCGGCGGAGCACGTCGAAATAGGTCACATAGAGCAAGCCGCCGTTACGCTCGATCAACGCCGGGCGATTGAGTTCGTACCATCTGGGCAAAGCGTACCACGGCATTGTTGGACGCAGGTGATGGGCGAGATGCAGATTATTGAACAGGAAAAGCGGTCCCAGCACCCATGAGCGTTCGACGATCGCAGTTCGTCGCTCGACCAAGCTCTCCGCGCGGTGCTCCGCGAACGAGCGGATCAACGCGAGCGAAGTGCCGGCATAAGCGAAACAGAAAACATATTTGACGATCGGCATTTTGCAGACGCCGACGATCCAGAACGTCACGATGGCAAGTTCGACGATATGCTGAGCGACTTCCCGAAACGCGCGTTTCTCGCCGCGCGCCATGCGCTCGATCTCGCGTTTCCAAAGCATCACGCATGCCCAGATGGGACCAAAGACCATGCGGCCAAGCAGCGATGACTGCAGGCGGATGACGCCACGTCCGAACGCGCCGAGCGCTTGCCAGTCCTCGTTACGCCAATAGTACGATTCAGGATCGTCGAGCGGATCGGTCAGACGCTCGTCGTTGTGATGGGTCAAATGTGTATGGCGGTAATTTTCAAAGGGCAGCCATAGCGCCAAAGGCCAGACGCCAATCAAACTGTTGATCCAACGGTAGCTCGTCGGATGACCATGGATGATTTCGTGCTGCAGGCTCATGTGCCAGGCGACGGTCCAGGCGGCGATTGGCGTCAAAACCCAAACCGGCAGCCGATCGTGAAAAAACGTCGTCCCGAACCACAACGCATAAATCGCCAAAGCCAGCGCGACGGTCGGCCATTCGACCCGCGCCCGCTTCTGCGGAAAATCGATGATTCGCATTTCCCAATCAGCCCCGAACCAGGGCTAGAGAATCACCGACCAACCGGCAAAGCAACTGCGAACTCATTGAGGACGCAGCGAAAATTTCGGTTCCGCCCCATAAACATGTTCTAAGCGGGAATAATGGGCCGCGCCGTCACCAGCGGATCAGCGCCGCGCCCCAGGTGAAACCGCCGCCCATGGCCTCGATCATGACGAGGTCGCCTCTCTTGATCCGCCCGTCACGGCAGGCGATGTCGAGAGCGAGCGGGATCGAGGCCGCCGACGTGTTGCCGTGCTTGTCCACGGTCTTGACCACTTTTTCAGGGGCAAGGCCGAGCTTGTCCGCGGAAGCGTCGATGATGCGCCGATTGGCCTGATGCGGTACGAACCAGTCGATATCGGCGGCGGTCACTTGCGCCGCGGCGAAGGCCGCCTTGATCACGTCGGTAACCATGCCGACCGCGTGCCGGAAGACCTCGCGGCCCTCCATCCGCAAATGGCCGACCGTCTGCGTCGAGGAAGGGCCGCCATCGACATAAAGCTTCGAGCGGTGAGCGCCGTCGGAGCGTAATTGCGACGTGATGACGCCCGGCGAATTCAGCCCGCCGTCGCTCTCTTGCGCCTCGAGCACGATGGCGCCGGCGCCGTCGCCGAAAAGAACGCAGGTCGTCCGATCGTTCCAATCCAAGATGCGCGAGAAGGTCTCCGCGCCAATCACCAGAGCGCGGCGATGCGAGCCCGAGGTCAAGAACTTGTCGGCCGTGGCGACCGCGAAGACGAAACCAGAGCAAACCGCCTGAAGATCGAAGGCGACGCCGTGATGGATGCCGAGGTTCATCTGCACCTGCGTCGCCGCGGCAGGGAATGTGTAATCCGGCGTCGACGTCGCAACGATGATCAGATCGATGTCGGCGCCCGTTAGACCGGCGTCCGCCAAAGCAGCCTCGGCGGCTTTGGTGGCGAGCATGGACGTCGTCTCGCCGTCGGCGGCGATGTGACGCTCACGGATGCCGCTGCGCTGCTGGATCCATTCATCGCTCGTGTCGACCATCGTCGAGAGTTCAGCGTTGGTCATCACCCGTGCGGGTAAGTAAGAGCCGGTTCCTCGCACCACGGAGCGAAGCATTTTCGAAGGCGCCGTCAAAATTTCATCCTGCAAATTGGCGATCAAGACTCTGCTGTCGCGACTGGCGCGGTTTGGGCGCGTGATTCGTTGGCCTGCGCGATCATATCGCGGGTCTTACCCAGAAGCTCGTGGCGGACCATGTCGTAACCAACTTCGATCGCGCCAGCGAAGCCCTCGGCGGTGGCGCCGCCATGACTCTTGATGACGACGCCGTCGAGGCCGAGGAAGACGCCGCCGTTAACTTTGTTGGGATCGAGCTTCTCGCGCAAGGCGTTGAAGGCGCCGCGCGCGAAGAGATAACCAATGCGCGCAAAAAGGCTATTGCGCATGGCGTCGCGAATATATTGCGAAATCTGCCGCGCGGTTCCCTCGGCGGTCTTCAAGGCGATATTGCCGGTGAAGCCTTCCGTGACGATGACGTCGACCGTGCCCTTGCCGAGGTCGTCGCCTTCGACGAAGCCTTGATAGTCGAGGTTATTGAAGTTTGCTTCGCGCAAAGCGCGGCCCGCGGCCTTGACCTCCTCGAGCCCCTTGATCTCTTCGACGCCGACATTCAGCAGGCCGACGGTCGGGCGCTCGATGTCGAAAATGATTCGCGCCATCGCAGACCCCATGATCGCAAGATCCATGAGATGCTGCGCATCGGCGCCGATCGAAGCCCCAACGTCGAGCACGATCGACTCGCCGCGCAGCGTCGGCCAGATCGCGGCGATCGCCGGGCGGTCGATTTGCGGCATCGTCCGCAAGCAGATTTTCGACATCGCCATCAAGGCGCCGGTGTTGCCAGCGGAAACCGCGACATCAGCCTCACCCTTCTTGACCGCCTCGAGCGCCATCCACATTGACGAAGAACGCCGGCCCGCGCGCAGGGCCTGGCTCGGCTTGTCGGTCATCTTGACCGCGACATCGGTATGGACGATCCGCGACTTCGCCGCGAGATTCGGGTGAGCGTCGAAGAGCGGGCGGATAAGTTTCTCGTCGCCGAAAAAGGAATAGCTCACGTCGGGCCGGCGCGTCAGCGCGATCGAGGCGGCGGGCGTGACGACTGAGGGCCCGAAGTCGCCGCCCATCGCGTCAAGCGCTATGCGGACGTCCTTATTCATGCCAGCGACCACCTCGCCCTGCGCCTTTCAGGTCAGTCTCCGCCCCCGAGCGGCGCGGACAATAGCCACTTCGACGCGCAACGCAAATCCCAACCGTCGGGAGAGCGAATAGCCGTTAAACAACGGCAAAAGGCTTAGTTTTCCAATAAAATTGGCGAACGCGATTGCTCAGAATTCGTCTTGCAATGCTGTTATGATTTTCTCAAGGCGCTAAAGGGCGATGACGACGATCCGTCCTCGTCCCCTTTTGGCGCTTCAAAGGCGGCGCCCGGCTTTCGCGGATAGGGATCGAGGTTCAAAGTCAGAAATTCGGAAGCGATCGCGCCGAGATCGATTTTACCGTCGACAATAGGATCCGGCTCGCTCTCATCGCCTATCATCATTGCCTCGGACTCATCGACTGAGGCGCCGCGCGGCTTGGGCGTTTCGACCGCCGGCGCAAAACGCAAGTCGATGGACTCTTCGATCGACGCGTCGAACGGCTCCAGAGTCACCACACATGTCTGGGTAATTTCGGCGGAAAGTTCGCCGCGGACGATGACCGTTCCACGGCCGCCATGCCTGAGCGTGAAAGTCGCCGCGAGCTTGCCGACGGCCGGCAGTCTGTTGAAAGCGGCGATCGCCGCCCGTTCGGCCTCGTCGGCCTCAATACGCTTCTCCACACCATCGCGCGGAATCGCTTCGACGCGAATCGGACGGCTAAAAGGTTCGCTCATGTCCGCTCCTCTTGAGCCGGGGCGACAGAGGCGTCCGGAAAGACAACCCGGCCGGACGAAAATTCTTCGAACGTCTGGCCGTCGAGCGTCTTGGCGCACAAACGCACAAACCGTGCGAGAGCGGCCGCCGCGGGCGCCTCGGCGACCTCAGTGACCCCATAAACGTTTCGCGCAAGCGCGCGCTCGAGGCGGTCCCCCGTCGGCTCTGCAAGTCCCTCGGCATAGGCTTTGTTCCGGCCATAGAAAGCCTCGGCCATTCGCTTGATTCGCCTTGGAATCGAAGTGTCGCCGACCCCGACCTCGCGCAGCGCGTCATCGAAATGCCGGAAGACGCAGTCGGCCAAATCTTGGGCCATTTCAGCGCCGACGGCCGACAAGGCCGTCAGCCGGCGCATGACAAGCCCGGCGTGGAGCGCAATCATCTCGAAACGGCCATCGAGCGTGTCGGGCGTCTTGAAGTCGAGATAGAGCGTCGGCCGTCGAGCCGCCGCCACGATCTCGCCGTGAAGTTGCTCGATCAGATTGCGGTTGGCGCGCCTCGCGCGCCACGTCGCGAGGATCATGACGCCGCCTTGCTTTTCAGGAGCGCCTTGGGTTAGGCATCGCGGGTCTCGATGGCAAGCGAAAAAAAGCGTCGGGCGAGCGGAGAAGTTTTGATGGCGGCGAGTTTACTGGCTTGGCGGAAAAGCGCGGCGCAGGTTCTCTGCGTCCTGGCGCTCACGGCGAGCCTCGGCGGCTGCATCGGCTATGACGGCGATTTCGACCGCGGCTATCAGGTCGACGAAAAGACCTATTCGCAGGTCAAGATCGGCTCTACGACGAAACAGGAAGTGTTGACCTTGATGGGCACGCCTTCCACGACGTCGACGGTCGGCGGCGACGCCTGGTACTATATCGGCCAGAAGATGCACCGCTCGCTTGCCTTCATGCCCGTGCAGATGGAGGATCAGAACGTCCTCGCCATCTATTTCACCACCAAGACCGGCAAGGTCGAGCGCATCGCCAATTATGGGATGAAGGACGGCCAAGTCTTCGACTTCGTGTCGCGCACCACACCGACCGGCGGTCAAGAGCCGAACTTCCTGCGCAACATGTTCAACAACCTGTTCCGCTTCTAAACGAAGGCGTTTGCTATAAGAGGTTCGAGGCTCCGGTTTCGAGGATCTCGACCGGGTCGCCGACCCGGAGCGCGCCAAACGCGTCGGGAATGACGTTCTGCCCAAAGATGATCCCGCCATTGGCGGCGCGGTGAAATTGCCCTAGCGCGCGCAACGGCTCGGCGCCTTCGAGAGCTTCGCCCGTCAAGGGATCAAACGTCGGAATTGCGCAGCGGGCGCATGGCTTGACGACGCGAAACGTCAGGGCGCCGATGCGCAGGCTTCGCCATGTATCTTCTTCCCAGGCCGCTGGACCTTCCACCACGAGATTGGCGCGAAAGCGGTCCATGGCGATCGGTTTTGGGAGACGGCGATTGAGATCGTCCAGCGAAGCTGTGGAAGTGACCAGAACGGGATAGCCATCGGCGAAGCTGACACGATCGTCCTCGCGACCGAAAATCGGATCGACCGGACGCGCGGCCTCGTCATGCAGATAGACCAGTTTGACCGGCTTCTCGAGAAATCCCGAGAGGAAGGCGCTCGCGGGTTCAGCGACACGAGCGACGACCGTGTTGCGCCATACCGTGACCATTTCCAGCGCCGCGCGGTGATCGGGGATATCGATCTCCAGCGCGCCATATGCCGCATGTCGCAAAACAACGCCCTTGCCCGTCGGCACGGCGTCGAATTGCGCGAGTTTTGGGTATTGCCGCTGCGTCAGAAAAATATTGGCCGCATCGACGATCATCCAACGCCGATCGCCAGCCAATCCGATGCGCTCCACATTCGCTTCTTCAAGCGAATGGCCGCGCAGGCTCTTAACGGGATAGCGGCGGATTTCGACGAGGCGCATCATGTTCGTTCGATCTTGATCGTCGTCCAATCGATCTTAAAAATAAAAAGAGGGCGGAGTCGCCTCCGCCTCATGAAAATCGTCTGAGAACGGCGCGACTTCAGTGCGCCAGGATCGCCAGCAGCAGCAGCGCCACGATGTTGGTGATCTTGATCGCCGGGTTCACAGCCGGGCCGGCGGTATCCTTATAGGGATCGCCGACAGTATCGCCCGTGACCGACGCTTTGTGAGCCTCGGAGCCCTTGAGATGCTTCACGCCGTCCTTATCGACGAAACCGTCCTCGAAACTCTTCTTCGCATTGTCCCAGGCGCCGCCGCCTGACGTCATGGAGATGGCGACGAAGAGGCCGTTGACGATAACGCCGAGCAGCGAGGCGCCGAGCGCCGCGAAGGCCTCCCTCTTCTCACCCGAAATGAACAACACGCCGAAATAGACGATGAAAGGCGCAAGCACCGGCAGCAGCGACGGGATGATCATTTCGCGGATCGCCGCCTTGGTCAGCATGTCGACCGCCCGACCATAGTCCGGCCGATCGGTACCTTGCATGATGCCCGGCTTCTCACGGAACTGACGGCGCACTTCGAGCACAACCGAACCCGCCGCGCGGCCAACCGCGGTCATCGCGATACCGCCGAAAAGGTACGGAATCAGACCGCCGAAAATCAGGCCAGCCACCACGTAAGGGTTCGACAATTCGAACGAGACCTGACCGACATCCTTGAAATACGGGAACTTGTCGGCATTCGCGGCGAAATAGGTCAGGTCGTTCGAATAGGCGGCAAAGAGCACCAGCGCGCCGAGACCGGCCGAGCCGATCGCATAGCCCTTGGTCACGGCCTTGGTCGTATTGCCGACCGCATCGAGCGCGTCGGTCGAGTGACGCACTTCTTTCGGCAAGCCGGCCATTTCGGCGATGCCGCCTGCGTTGTCGGTGACCGGCCCGAAGGCGTCGAGCGCGACGATCATGCCGGCGAGGCCGAGCATCGTCGTCACCGCGATCGCAATGCCGAAAAGGCCGGCAAGCTGAAAGGCCGCGATGATGCCGCCGATGATCACCAGCGCCGGCAAAGCTGTCGATTCCAACGACACGGCCAGGCCCTGAATGACGTTCGTGCCATGACCCGTGACCGAGGCTTGCGCGATCGACACGACCGGCCGCTTGCCAGTGCCAGTATAATACTCGGTGATGACCACGATGAGGCCTGTGACGATGAGGCCGACGATCCCGCAGATGAAGAGGTTCGTACCCGTTACCGCCTTGCCGGCGACCGTACCGATCTCGCCCCAGCCGATAACGAAATGCGTGGCGACGGCGAGGCCCACGATCGACAGGATGCCGGTTACGATGAGGCCCTTATAAAGGGCGCCCATGATCGAATTGTTGGCGCCAAGCTTGACGAATTGCGCGCCAATGATCGAGGTCACGATGCAGCACCCGCAGATCGCCAGCGGATAGAGCATCGAAGGGACGAGAAAGGCGCCGCCGCCGAAGAAGATCGACGCGAGGACCATGGTGGCGACCGCGGTCACCGCATAGGTCTCGAAAAGGTCGGCGGCCATGCCGGCGCAGTCGCCGACGTTGTCGCCGACATTGTCGGCGATCGTTGCCGGGTTGCGCGGGTCGTCCTCGGGAATGCCGGCCTCGACCTTGCCGACGAGATCGGCGCCGACGTCGGCGCCTTTGGTGAAGATGCCGCCGCCAAGGCGGGCGAAGATCGAGATGAGCGAGGCGCCGAAGCCCAAGGCGACCAACGCGTCGATGACGGTGCGGCTCGCGGGCGCCAGGCCCATCGGCCCGGTCAAGATCCAGTAGTAGAAGGCGACGCCGAGCAAGGCGAGACCGGCGACCAGCATGCCGGTGACCGCGCCCGATTTGAAGGCGATGTCGAGACCCGCGCCGAGCGACTTCGTCGCCGCTTGAGCGGTGCGGACATTGGCGCGCACCGAGACGTTCATCCCGATAAAGCCGGCCGCGCCAGAGAGCACCGCGCCGATCAGAAACCCAATGCCGACGTCCAGCGACAGAAGCAAGG
>JASLHV010000248.1 GCA_030153205.1 Roseiarcus sp.
CGCTTTCGACAGGATCCAATTCGGCGACAGGCGCGCGACCCCGATGATAAACCCGAGCGGCGTCGCCAGGACGATGCCGAGCGCGGCGACAAGAAGCGTGTTGAGCAATCCGACCCAAAACGCGCGGCCGTAGGTCGAGAGCGGCGTATAGGCGATCAGTTTCTGATTGATATCGAAGCCGGCGGTCTGGCCCCAAAAGCCGAAGCCGAGCGGGATGCCCCGCGCCTCCATATTGACGTAGGCGTTGTGCGCCGCGCCAAAGATGAGAACGACGAGGATGGCGATGAGAAGCGCCTGATAGGCGTAGCCCCGGATGTCCGGGTCATTGAAAAACGCGCCCGCTGTCGGCTGCGACGCCTCGGCCATGGACGGGACGTTCTCCTTCGCAATGATGTGGTCCGACAAGTCGGACTAAAAATAAGCGCACTTATGATTGCAAGCCGTTTCGCGCGAGGCAAGTCCTCGCGCTCGCGCGGGGCCCCGAGCATCGCCAAGCCTTGGCGCCGCTTATGACGACGGCGGCGTTTGCCTGAGCGGATGCTTCCTTCGCGGGCGCCGAATGGGCGGTGATCCGATGCTTGCGACTATTCTTGACGCAATTGATGGCGATCATGCCTCATGTTTGCCCATCCTTAAGGAGAAAGATCATCATGCCAAAGGACGTTTTGGACCTGGGGGCGGGAAACGCCGTCCGAAAGGAAGATTCTTTATCGACGGCGCGTTCGTGGCTGCGGGTCCAAGGCCTCGCTCTCGTCCTCCCCTTGGCCTGCGTCATGACAGGAACCGCCGCTCAGGCGCAGAGCGCCAGCACATTCCAAAACTCTTGTACGCATATCGGCGTGGACGGTGGGATGTTGTCGGCCGATTGCAGACGCTCGGACGGCGCCTATACGCCCTCTTCGATTCCAATCCCCGGCATCGTCAACGTCGATGGCGTTCTGCAATTCAACGGCACGCTCGGACCGAGCTCGTTCCAAAACTCTTGCTCTCAGATCGCTGTGGAAGGCGACGTTCTTTACGCGGTTTGCCGTGGACATGGCGGGATGGGCAATCAGACCTCCATCGAAATACCGGGGATCGTCAATATCGATGGCGTCTTGCAATATGCCGACGCTGGCGGCCCGCCGCCCGGTCCCGACGAGGAAGACAGTTTCGTCTCGGACGGCGCCAGCTATGGCTGGTACGACGATGGCTGGAATGGCCCCGGCTTCTACATCGCCGGCTATCAACATCGCCACGGATATGGTTTTGGCGGGGGCGAAGGCTGGCGCGGCCACCATCATATGGGCGGCCGTCCCGGCTTTGGCGGTGGAGGCGGTCATCATAACTTCGGCGGACATCAGGAGCACGAATTCCGCACAGGCGGCCAGCCGAACCCGAACCCCTTCCACCCCAACAATGGCTTCCATCCCGGCGCCCAGCCGGGTCCTTTCCATCCTAATGCATTCCACCGCGAGAATGGGCTTAACCAGCAGGCCCATCCAGACGGCCAACAGCCGCAATTCCATCAAGGCGGCGGCAGTCGGCAGCCGCAGTTCCATCAATTCCACCAGGGCGGCGGTCAGCAACCGCAGTTCCATCAAGGCGGCGGATTTCATCCGGGCGGCGGGGCGCCCGGCGGTGGCGGCCACCCTGGCGGGGGAGTTCATCCTGGCGGAGCCGAAAAGCTCCCAGTGCATCGGCAATAATCGAGATAATAAAGCCTAGCGCGCGCCTTCGCGCGCTAGGCAGCCTTTCAGACGCTTTTCGCTTCGGACTTGATCAGGACGCAGCCGCTGATCAGCCAGGAACCGTCGGGCTGAAGCGTGAGCTTGTAGATCGCTGTCCAGACCTGATTATCGTCATCGACGATGGTCAAGTCCTGCGAGGCGTTGTCGCCATCGCGCTTGAACGTCCCGAAATCCGCGCTGCGGTGATGATAGACAGGCGCATATCTTGTGCGCGCCATGTCCATGAAGACGCCGGAGTTCGGAAAGATCACCTTGATGCCCGGCGCCGCGAGTGCATAAGCGCCTGCCGCATCGCCACGGGCGAAAGCGTCGAGTTGACGCTGGATCAACGCATGAGCTTGGCCCTCGACCTCGTCAGCCCGCGCCGGCGCGAAGGAAACAAGGACAAAAAAACTTAACGTCGCAACGAGACGCAGGAGCGCTGTCTGCATGGCCCGCCTCCGATCCTATCCTGCGCTATACGGCGGCGGAGGCGAAACGGTTTCAAAATTGCGGGTGCGTGGAGCGAAACTTTTCGCGGCTCTTCTGGCTGGAGCGCAGGAGACGCCTTCGCGCTGCGCTTTGCGGTGCGGACTACAGGCGCGCTTTCAAAGGTCGGTCGCGTCTGATTTGCTCAGAAGCACGCCGTCGATCATCCATACTCCATCGGGCTGACGGCTCAGTTTGTAGACGACGTTCCATACATTACTATTGTCATCCACCACCACGACGCTCTGCGCCGCGTCATCGCCGTTGAGCAAGAAATCGTCGTATTCGGTGATACGCCGATGGAAGAACGGCGTATTTCCTGACCGTACCGACTCGAGGAAATTATTCGAATTGGAGTAGGCTGCCTTTAGCGCAGGGGAGGCCAAAGCGAAAGCCCCCTCTGCATCGCCGCGTTGAAAAGCGTCGAGCTGACGTTGAATCACGGTTCGGGCGCCGATGCCGCCGCCTTCGCCTGCCGCCATCGCCACGACAGGCAGGCCTATCAGCAATGCGAGACACGAAGCGATACGGGCGGGTCTTGCGAACACGGCCATCTCCTGTGGAGAAATTGCTTTTTTCGAACAATCAATGATCAAACGCCGCGAAAGTTCGATCGCGGCGAACAGTATTGATCACTTCTCGGCGATCAACGATTTAAACCATTGTCTTTCAATGAATTACGTTCTCTATGGCGTTTCGAGTTCCGGTCTCATCGTGAAATATTTTGTTATCGCGTCAACTTTTTGCTGCAATCGCGCCGCCCCAGTTGAAACGAATAAAAAGTACGCTTGACGGCGTTTTTGACGCCAAGCGACAGGGAGGTTTCGTATGATTGTCTTGTTGCGGACTTTGGCGGTGACGGTTGGTCTCGTTCTCGCCGCCGCCACCGTCGCGGCGGAGGATCCTCCCTCTAATCCGCCAGCAGGCGGCGCACAGCAATCGCCATCCCAATCGACGAAGGAGAAGACGGCCGACCCCGCCAAGCGCCTGCCGGCCGATTCAACGACCGATCAAACGCTCGCCCTTTCGGGCCGGACCCTGAGCTTTAAAGCCAGCGTCAACGTCATTCATCTCACCGACGACAAAGGCGCGCCGGAAGCTGATGTCGTGACGACCGCCTACCAGTTGAAGAATAGCGACGCGCGGACGCGGCCTGTGACCTTCGTCTTCAATGGCGGTCCCGGCGCGGGATCGGCCTGGCTGCAGCTTGGCGCCGTCGGACCCTGGCGCCTGCCGATGAATGGGCTCTCTTCGTCTTCAACGCCGGCGCTCGTCGATAATGAAGAGACTTGGCTCGATTTTACCGATCTCGTTTTCGTCGACCCGCCAGGGACTGGGTACAGTCGGATTGTCGCGACAGGCGAGGACGTACGAAAGAAACTCTGGTCCGTATCGGGCGACATCGACGCGCTCGGCGTCGTTGTCCGCCGCTGGCTCGCCGATCACGACCGTTTGCAATCGCCGAAATTCATCCTTGGTGAGAGCTACGGCGGCTTTCGCGGGCCGCGGCTCGCCGAAGAACTATCGACCAAACAAGGGATCGGAATCAGCGGTCTCGTTCTCCTCTCGCCGGCCCTGCAATTCGGCGGCAGCGAACTTCTGTCCTTCGTGACCCGCCTCCCCTCGTTCGCTGCGGCTTTTCGCGAGAAAAAAGGGAAAGTCTCGCGAGACGATCTTGCGGATGTCGAACAATACGCCAGTCATGACTACCTGCTCGATTTGCTACAAGGACCCAAGGATGCAGCGGCGGTGGCGCGCATGGTTCAGCGCGTCAGCGAATTGACGGGGCTTGATCCCGACGTTGTCAAAAGGTTCGGCGGCCGGGTCAGCAAGGACGCGTTCCTGCGCGAATTTGGCCGGGCTGAAGGCAAAGTCAGCGCCTTCTATGACGCGACGATCACGGCTTATGATCCGGAGCCGACGAACTACTACGATCGTTGGCTGGACCCCGCGGCGGACGGGTTCGGCGCGCCTTTCTCCAGCGCCGCCATGGATCTCTATAACCATCGCCTCGGTTGGAAGATCGACGAGCGCTATGAAATTCTCAATGAGGCGGTGGGCAACGCCTGGAATTGGGGCAATCGCCTTTCCCCGATTAGCGCCACCGAGTCGCTTCGAAAAATGCTTGCGCTCGATCCGAACTTCAGAGTGCTGGTCACCCACGGTCTGACGGATTTACAGACGCCTTACTTCGGCGATGCGCTCCTTCTCGCTCAGATTCCCAATTATGGCCCGCCAGGACGATTGACGCTGAAAGTCTATCCCGGCGGCCACATGCATTATTCGCGCGACGAAACACGCAAAGCTTTAAGAGAAGACGCGCGCCGGGTGATCGAAGGGAAGTGAGGCGGCGTGTTAAGCCGCCTGCAGCAAGCCTGGCCCAGGCGATGGTTTCCGACTCCGCCAATAGAGCCAGCCGACGACGGCGAGATTGAAGGCGTTCCAGATGACGCCGTTCAAAAACGCCATCTTGTACGAAGCCGTCAAATCGAAGATGACGCCGGAGAAATAGCCGCCAAAGGCCATGCCGAAGATCGTCGCGGCGACGACGAGGCTGATCTTCGCGCCGGCTTCGCGCGGAGGCAGCAGTTCGCGGATGATCACGGCGTACATCGGGACGATTCCGCCTTGGAACAGGCCGAATATGCCGGAGACGACATAGAGCGAGGCAAGACCGTCAAAATAAAGATAGAGCAGCAACGCCACGCATTGCATGAACGAGCCGATCAGCAAAGTCGCGGCGCCGCCGATCGCATCAGCGATAAAACCTGAACCGACGCGCGAGACGACGCCGAGGAACAACATGAGCGAAAGCATTTCCGCGCCATGGGCTGCGCCATAGCCGAGGTCGCCGCAATAGGCGACGATATGGACTTGCGGCATCGCCATCGCCGCACAGCAGGAAAAGCCGGCGAGTACTAGCAAAATCATGAGGAGACGCGGCGACATGGCCGCTTCGGCGCGCGCGCTTCGCGTCGCCTTCTCCGCCGCGACCATCACAGCGTTCGAAGGCCGCCGCCGAAGAAACAAGGCGGCGGGAAGCGCGATGGCGGCGACCAGCACGCCGATCGCCACATAGGTCCAACGCCAGCCGATCAGCGGCATGGACCAGTTCATTGCCAGCGGCCAGATCGCGCCGGCGAGATAATTGCCTGAAGCGACGACCACAACCGCAAGGCCGCGGCGCTTGACGAACCAATGGGACACATCGGCCATCATCGGCGCAAAGCCTGCGCCTGTGCCCACACCGATGAGAAGAAGATGCGCGGCCGAAAGGACGAAAAGATTCGGCGCGAGACCGGCCAGAACAAAGCCGCCGCCAAGACAAAGCCCGGCGACAAAGACGGGCAAAGCAATGCCGACCCGATCGACCAGACGCCCGAGCACGATCGTGCCGAAGGCGAAGCCCAACATCATCAGCGTATACGGCGCGGAGGCGGCGGCGCGATCGACGCCGAATTCGCTCTGCACTTTCGGCAGGACGACGACAAACGCCCACATGCCCGCGCCAGCGACCGTGGCGAAGAGGAGAGACAAGGCGAGGCGCCGAAACGCATAGGCGCTATCTGGCGCATAGCGATCGGATTCGACAGCGAAAGCCGGATTCATGACGCGAACTTGGTCGCGTTGCCCCGGCATGGCAAGCACAGGTCTGCTATGCGTATGTCGAACTGTCCTGCGGATCGAGGAGGACAGCGGGCTCAGCGCCCGTTGGGAATATTCCCAGGCGGCACCGGCGGCGCATCAGTTGGGAAGAACCGCTGTGAGGGCGTGCCCCGCGGCCCAACGGCCGTATTGGAGTTGTTGCTCAGATCGAGAGGCGCCTGCTGCTGCGTCGGCTGCGCGCTCGCGTCGACAGGCTTCGGCGGTTTGCGCTTTTTCGGCGGTTGAGCGGGAGCCGTCGCTGGATTGGCGGCAGCCGGCGTTCCGGCGTCTGGCGGCGGGTTGTCCTCCACCTCAGCCTCTTCCGGCGGCGTATGGATGACCTCGGTCCCGCCCTTACAATCAGTCAGCCAGATGTCATAGACCGGATGTTCGATCCCATGCAGGCCGGGACTTGCGGCGAACATCCAGCCGCTAAAGATCCGTTTGTAATCCTTGTTCTGCCCGACCTCGTCGACCTCGGCGAAGACATCGGTTTGCGGCGCTTCGGTGAGCGGGCGCGTATAGCAGACGCGCGGCGTGATCTGGAGCGAACCGAATTGCACGGTCTCGTCGATCGCCGCTTCGAAAGAAATGATTCGCCCGGTGATCTTGTCGAGGCCGGCGAAAACAGCGGTCGGATTCTTGATCTTGTCAGCCGCCGCAGGCCCGGCGGCGAGCATCAGCACCCCGCATAGGCCTGCGCTCCAAAGAGCGTGGCGCGTTTTCAAAATTGTCATCGATTCCTGGTCGCGGCAAAGTCGTGAAGGCCCATAGCACGGGACCTAAGCGCCACAAAACAACGGCGCAAAAAAGGTCGCTTTGCGGCTTGGCCGTTCAGCCGCCGGGCGACCAGGCTTCGTAATCGCCGGTGGAGGACTGGCGCTTCTCGTTCCTCATCGTCGAGCCCGAAGGACGATAGGCGCGCGGCGTGCCGGTGAGATTAGGCTGGTGCGGCAGCTCCCAATCGCGCGGCGCGTAATCCTCCTTGGAGGGAGGCACATCCACCGTGTGATGCAGCCAGCCATTCCAGCCCGGCGGCGTCATCGAAGCCTCTGTCACGCCATTGTAGATGACCCAACGTCGCTCGATCCCGAGCGCCGGATCCTTCGCGCCGCCGCGCGAGCGATAGTAAGCGTTGCCGAATTCGTCATGGCCGACCAGTTCGCCGCTGCGTCGCGTATAGAAAAGCGTGCCAAGCGTCGCCCCGCTCCACCAGGTGAAGAATCGCAAGAGGAAATCTTTCATGGAATCCACCTGGGCTAGAGCTCGTTAGGCGATTGGGCGCTATCACTGTCATGGCTATATGGCTTGCCGTATGAACACCTGTCCAGCGGGCAAATTCTCGAAATGGCGGGCGCCGGATTCTTCTCGACTTGCTGCGGCCGTCTCAGCTCGATGATCTTCGGAATAATCCTGTCTATTTGGGTTGGATCTTTGGAGTAATCACAATCGACCCAGCGCCGCTGGACGACTCGATAAACGGGTCAACATAACCCCTGCCTCGCCGCGTGTTGCGGCGGCTCGACGCCCACGCCAAAGCGGCCGGCGAGAGCCGATCCGGTTACGTCGCCCAACTAACCCTCGAGTCCCGAAAAGGCGCGGCTTGATCGTGCTTGGTTACATTCCAACGCCGGGCAAAACGGGGATTGCGGGATTATTGCAAAATTGCCGCTTGCGGAGGGCCGCCGACTCGTTCGATGGTGTCAATGCGGGCGGGTCGTTTACCCCTCGTTATCCAAGATATACACAATATGTTGTGTCAGGGCTGATTTTGGCCACTAGGCCTTGACGGCGATGTCACAAAAGCGTAGTCTCCAGAACTGTCGGCGAGCCATCTGAAATTGGCGCTCCGCGAGGCGAAAAAGACCCAAGTTTTAAGGGCCAACGCGCTTCCGGAACGACCTCTTCAAACATGGTCGCCGCACGCGCCTGAAGCGCCGGACCGGATTCGGCGGGGGCGTGGAAAGCGCGTCGTTCAGCGGGAAGAGCGTCGCGCGTTAAGCTTCGGTTCTTGGGACATCCAAGGCCATTCAAATGTCGAACAGAACGAGGGGAGCCGCAAAGCGGCTGAGGCGGATTTGCGTCCGTCCAAATCGGGGAAGGTAAGATGCGGATTGAGCGGCGATACACCAAGGCGGATATTTCTCCTTACGCCTTGCTCGAATTTCAAAGAACCAAGAGCGAGATCCGTAATCCAGATGGATCCGTCGTCTTTTCCGCGCCCAATATCGAAGTGCCCGCCGACTGGAGCCAGGTCGCGGCCGACGTTCTCGCGCAGAAATATTTCCGCAAGGCCGGCGTGCCGGCGCGGCTGAAGCGCGTCGAAGAAAATTCCGTCCCCTCTTTCCTGTGGCGCTCCGTCCCCGACGAAGAAGCGCTCGAGGCTCTGCCCAAGGCCGAGCGATTCGTCGGCGAGACTTCCGCGCGCCAGGTCTTCGACCGTCTCGCCGGCGCCTGGACCTATTGGGGCTGGAAAGGCGGCTATTTCGATTCGGAGGAAGACGCGCGCGCCTTCCTCGACGAAATGCGTTTCATGCTGGCCAAGCAGATGGCCGCGCCCAATTCGCCGCAATGGTTCAACACCGGCCTGCACTGGGCCTATGGCGTCGATGGTCCGGGCCAGGGCCATTACTATGTCGATTTCGAAACCGGCAAGCTGACCAAGTCCAAATCCGCCTACGAACATCCGCAGCCACACGCCTGTTTCATCCAGTCGATCGCTGACGATCTCGTCAATGACGGCGGCATCATGGACCTTTGGGTACGTGAGGCGCGTCTCTTCAAGT
>JASLHV010000302.1 GCA_030153205.1 Roseiarcus sp.
GACGACGTTGCTCCTCCTCCGCCCGGGCCCCGGCGGTCGTGATAGACGGTCCGGCGCCCGCCCCCATCGAGGGCCGCGCCGCCGATGAAGGCTGTGAGACGCGCTCGGTCAAACGGCAAAACTCATTCGGCGATAGCGAGACCCGCACCGTGACAAACTGTCCGCAATGATGCGCAAGGGCCGCGCGAGCGGCCCTTTTTTCAGTGGCCAATAGCGCGCGCTAACAGGATTTTCCGCCATTGGGACAAACGCCATTGGTCGTTATGTCGCCGCCGGATGCGCCGCCAGCGCCCTGCGCGCCGGGGTTTGTCGTTGTATTGGCCGGTTGACCATTCGTGTGCCCGAGTTGCCCTGACGTACCGAGGTCGCTGTTCATACTATTCGGGCCGCCGGAATTCGGCGTCATCCCGTTCCCTGTCATCGTGGACGGACTGTTCGCTGCCGGCGTTTGACCGGAAGGCGCGGCGCTGTTCGTTGATGGCGCAGCGCTGTTCATCCGGCTGCCTCCGGTTGCACCGCCGGGAAGCGCAGCCCCGCCTCCGGCGCCGACGGCGCCTCCTGCGCCCGCCGCCGCTCCTCCAGTCGTACCGCCCGCTCCTCCTGCGGCGCCCGCGCCGCCGCTCATGCCGGCGCCGGCGGCGATGGTAACGATCGAAAGAGCGATCACGCCGCCCATAAGAAATCCACGCATCCTAAGCTCCTTGGAGGGCATTTCAGACCTCACCTGTCTGTCGACGAAGCCAACCTGCCCGGATCGAGGATGTTCCAAGGCGACACATGGATGGGCTGAAATGACGACATCGTGAGAAGCGCCTTGGCTCGCCTACCGTCGCGGTAAAACTCGCCCGTGCGCGATAAGTCGTACCCACGATGGTGCGGGATGAGCTAAAAAAAAGCCGCCCCGAAGGGCGGCTCGAACTCTATGCGCAAGAACTCAATCGTCGTTGGCGATGTCGACGTCGCTCGGCGACGTATCGGGCGCCTTGTCCAGACTCTTTACGGCGTTGCGCGCCGCATCTTTGGCGCTTCCGACCGCGTTGTGGATGTCGCCCTTCGCTTTGTCGAACTTGCCTTCGGCCTGCAATTCCTTGTCGCCCATCAGCTTGCCGGCGGCATCCTTGATAGCGCCCTTCGCCTTATCGGCTGCGCCTCGTACATGTTCGCGATCCATTGCTTTCTCCTGCTTATCTGATTGCAAAGGTTTGAAAATAGGCGGCCGCCGCTGCGGCTCCAACCGATGCAAATGTCTCGGGCTTGCGATCGACCCCTTTCGGATCGGATTTCTGCTCGTCGATGTCGTCTTTCGGAACATCGAACGGCTCGGTGTCCGACTGTTTGTCGGCCTGCTTCACCTTTCCCTTGTTGGCTTCGTCTTCCGGCGGCGGCTCCTGAATGGGAGCCTTCTTGCCCGGATCGTCGGCATCCATGGCGACCTCCGTTCAGGATGGCGGGATTGCCGTAGTGCAAGCAAACGCGGGGATCGGCTCCTTGTTCCACCGCCGTCCCGAGGCTTACGAGGGCGGGGATTTGGCCTTCGCAGCGGCCCCCGACTTCCCTCCAGAGAATTTGTGATCGCCGTGGGCGCCTATGATGAGCGCCGCCGCATCTGTGCTAGCGCCAATAATACGCGAGGGTACACAGTCCTCGCGATAGCAATGTCAATGAACTCCCGCCTCGTTCAACAGACGTAACGTGCTGGAATAGGCTTCCTTGACCCAGGGAAGCATCCCGGCGGGATCATCGGGGAATTCGAGCTCGATCGAAGCTGCGCCAATAAAGCCGGTATCTCGGATCGCGGCGAGATATTCGTTGAACGGCGTGTTTCCTCTACCCGGAGGAAGATCGCCATGGTTTGTCCCATCGCAATCCGAAACATGGACATGCGCCACACGTCCCTTGAGTCGGCGCTGGATGTCTGCAGGGGGAATACGCTGGAGCCAGAAATGGGAGATGTCGACGGTCGCCTTGACGTTCGCCATCCCGACGGCGTCGAGAAAGCGCTCCATGGCATCGAGCGTATTGACGAAAGCAAACTCGAAAGGCAGCAATTCGATCGCGACCTCGAGACCACGCTCCTTGGCCCGCTGGCCGACCTGCTTGGTCGCATCGACGACCATCGACCATTCCATACTCGGCGGAATAAGCTTCTGCTGGAACATATATTCGCCCGGCACGAAGCATAGATTACGAACCGTCGAAAATTGGGCGGCGAGATCAATAACGCTCAGCGCTCTCTCGATGTGATAATTCCGCATCGAAGGATTGAAGTCACTGAGGCCCAGACACGTGCAGATCAATGAAATCACGGGGAGACCAGCCCTTTGAGCGCCGGTCACATAGGCGTCGCGCGCGCTCTGCGCCATCTTGCCAGGATCAAAACCGACAAAGAGGTCGAGGCTCTCGAAGCCGATATCTTTGGCCAGTTGTCGACCTGCCTCGCCGTCGAATTCCGAACCAAACCATGCCGAATCGATCAGCCCGAGAGTCCACTTCCCGTCTCTAGCCATCCTGCGCTCCCCCGGTCGCTGATAAACGCTCAGCGCGGAAGGTAGCAAGGGGCTCCGTCAACGCCAATGGGGACGCCTTCATCGCCGCTAGACAATAAAAGAACCGCCGGCGACGGCGGCTCTTTTGGATGATGGGAATGACTGCGGGTCAGTGCATCTTTCGGACCAGTGTCACCACGCCTCCGCCGCTCAGATCGAAACCGCCGGAGAGAAGCGCCACATCCTCGACATCAGGAACCGATGATAAATCTTGCTCATCGGCAGCGTGAGATTCAGCGCTATGGTCTGCAGGATCAGGGCCGTAAAGTTTCGTGATCAACTCATGCTCTTCACGAGTTGCAGCGAATATGTGTTTCGGATCCACAGGCGCTCTCCTTCTCGTGCAAGGATTCGCAAAACGCCCAGCCGCCGCGGGCGGTTCCCGATTGAACGAAAAATTGCCGCAAAAAGCCGCGATCGCTTCTCAAACATGAGCAATATTTAATTGAGCCGCCCCGGCGCCGGACGAACTCAACGCCCATATTGAGCGAAAGGAGTTTGTCATGCAGAACAAGGAGCCCGCGCAAAAGCCGCCCGCGAATGTCTGGACCTGTCCGTTCTGTCAGCAAAAGATCAGGATCGGGGCGTATGGTTTCTGTCCGTCGGAGGATTTCCGCAAACATTGTCTGTTGCCGGCGCATATCGTCGACGACGAATGCGTCGCCTATCGCGACTCGGGCAAGGCGCGCGAGCTTTTGATGGATAGAGATTAGATTTCGCGTCGCCGGCCGATTCGTCGCGTTGGCAAGCGGACGCGAGGGATTGGGTTGCACATAGGCCTATGGAAAGCCAGGCGAAGGTAATATGCTCAAGGGCATTGGAGACCGCCCATGATTCCCTTGATCATTCTTGCCGCGACTGTCGTCGGGGGCACGCCGAATTACGACATCAACCAGATGTGCCAAGCCGCGAACCTCATCACAAACGACGATGCGTCTGTCGCCGGTTGCGTCCAGGATGAACAGGCCGCGAAAGATCGCATCTCGAAGAACTGGTCGAAATATCCGGTAGCCGCGAAGCAAGCTTGTATCGGCACGACGCCGAAAGATGTCGGAAACAGTTATGTCGAAACAGAGACCTGTTTCGAGATGCAGGAATGGAAAAATAGTCTTGATACGGTCGGCGGAAACCATGTCCCCGGCGCGCATGGTCCGCAGATCAAGTAAGCGGCGGACGCCACAATAATGTTGCGACGATCGAGGCGATAGCGATCGATATAGCGAGGCCTGGCCGCCGGTCGTTTGGGTTAGCGTCGTCGAAAGCGCCCGCTCCTTATGACTCGCGCGCGCGAAGCTTAAGAGTTTTCCGCCGCAATAAGGCCTTAACCAGGCCCGATTTATCCTTTGATGACAATCTCGCGAACAGGAGGTCATGGATGGAACTTGGACGCCGATTTGTATTTGCCTTTGCAACACTCGCCACTTTGACGCCTGCCGCCGCTCAGGCAGGATCTCCGTGGGACGGCGCTTGGGCCGGCATGCTCAACAAGACCGAGCCGGTGTCTGTCACCATCTCGGGCGGCAAGGTGGTGAGTTACGCGATCCGCGGCGGCCAGCCTTTCGCCATTGGCTATAGCAAAGTTACCTTGAAGGCGGTCTCATTTGGCGATTCAGAGAATTACGCCGTGACGATCACCAAACTCGGCGGAGCAAAAGCCTCCGGCTTCGTCCATACGACAATGATGGGCGACGGGTCCGCGACCCTCACGCGGCAATAGCCGCTGGCGCCGCATCGCTGGCTGGCGACGCGGCCAATCTGAACCCGCAAATCAGCACGGGTTCTGCGACCCGCACCCGCTCACGCGATCAAAAGGCCCGCCGGGCCCCGGAAGGACCGCGCCATTTTGCGACAGCCCGCCGTGAAATCCCAAGGGGGGCCCATAGGAATCATCACCGCTCAGCCCATTCGCGCCGCCTTCCTCGATATTGGTCCCATTGCTGATGAATCCGACGGGATAATAGGGCGGCGGGGTATGAACGACGACGTCGCTCGAAGCGCGCCAGACATGATGATGGCGATGGACCGGCGGGAGCCTACGCTCCTCGGCGGCGGCAAGAGTTGAGAGCGACAAGACGGCGATTAACGCCCCATACGCGATCCGGCGTAACATCAGATCCTCCAACACGGTTCATTGGCCGCTAACCTACAGCGCGAGACCCGGCTCAGCTTACTCTAAAAGGGTCAGTGTGGAAGGGAGGGCATGCCATTCGTATGGCCGAGCACGCCCGATGTGCCAAAGTCGTTGCTCATACTGTTAACTCCCCCGGTCGAGCGGGAGAACCCTTCGCCTTGGTAGCCGCCGCCACTACTATCCAACGCGCCGGGCGCTTCGGTCGTTAGCGGCGGATAGGGCTCGTAATTCGGATTGGGCCTGGCGCCGATCAAATGCGGCTGATGGTGATGGTGGGCGCGGACGACGGCATCCGCCGGCCCAGCCGCCCCTATTGCGCAAAGCAGGGCGAGAATGCAACGCACTCTGAACAGGGGCATGCCGTTCTCCGTCATCCTGTCCTATAAACGAACTCCCCCTATATTGGTTCGATTCATTTCGTTAACAGCCCAGGGCCGCCGTAGACGCGGCTCAACGCAGCGCCGGCAGCAAAAAGATCGTTGTTGCGAAGTACAGCTTGCTTTCAGCCAGTACCGCGATCGTGAGATCGCGATGGATCGCGACTGTTCAACCGCTTTTGAAGTGCGTTCTTTCGTTGAATCTGCAAATATCAGATTGAGGATATTTGTTGCCTGGCGTCGGTTTTTCGACCTTGTCGAGAAGTAAGTACTTTTGCGTCTAAAAATCGAGGTTTGTCATCCCGCGCCTGACCCGGCGGCGCTTCCTGTCCAATCGAGAAAGACCATGACTGTCATCCAACGTTTCGCGCTGGTCGCTCTGGCGTCTTTGCCCCTGCTCGTCCCGCCCGCCTTCGCCCAAGGCGAAAAATCATGGGACGGCGTCTGGTCGGGCGTGCAAGGCAAAGGCCACGCCGCGCCGATCCAACTGTCGATCACCGATGGAAAAGTCGTCAGCTACACGCTGGAAGGCTCGCCTTTCCAGGTTCAGTATAGCTCGATCACGCCAACCACCGTCTCATTCGGCGATCGCGATCATTATTTCGTCCGGCTCAAAAGGACTGGCGATACGACGGCCATGGGAAAGATCCATGGCCGCATAGGTACAGGCGCGTTGATGCTCACGCGGCAATAGACGCGCCGCTTTCCACAGGACTCAGCACACCCAGATACGACGCCATCCATAGGGCGTCCACTGCGAACGCCAGCAGCCGGGGTAGTAGCCTCCGGCATAGTAGGGGCCGCCATAGTAGGGGCCGCCGTAGCCGTAATATGGCGCAGCCAAAGCGCCTCCGACGATGGCGCCCGCCGCCAATCCGCCAAAGAGCGCCGGACCGCGCCAGCCCCAGCCGCCGCGACAGCCCCAGCGGCACCAGACATTGTCGAGCTTCGGCGTATCGACGCCCTCATGGTAAACGGCGATCGTCGAAGAATTTCCGCTGTTCGGCATTGTCACATCGGAAACGCTGAAAGCGTTGGCCGACCCGCAAGCGGCGACGAGAGACATCGCGGCTCCGGCGATCTTTACTGCGTAGTTTCCAGAAGCAAAGAAAGGACTCATGGACGGCGCCCTCCTTGAATAAGCCATGATCCGTATTTCTACGGCGTTCGGCCAGTGGATTCAATGAGCGGGAATTGCGGCCTTTCAGCGGCGAAGGGGACAACGATAAATACGCCCGCGCGTTTACGAATACAGATTGCGGACGGTTCCGCTTTTCTCCACTGCCTTCGGCGCCCGATAGGTGCCGTAAACCAAATCGAGAGAAGGATTGCTGACGCCGAACCAATATTTCTCGCTGATGAAATGATGGCGCAGATGGTACTGTTTCATCCAGCGGCCGAAGCGCGTTCGCGGCACATAGGCGATGTGAGCGACATAGTGCACCCATTCATAATGCGAGACGCCAAGCATCATGCCGAGAACGATCGCCGGAGCGCGGGGAGCCCCGAATATGAGCGTTACGAGCCCGCCGTTGATCGCCAGGATGGGAAGCAGAAACCACAGGGGCAGAAAAAGAAGATCGAGCCTGTTCGGCTCGGAGTGGTGATCGTAGTGCAGACGGTGCTGCATCCTGCGCAGCCAAGCCCATGGCGACGGTTTGGCGTGAAACGCAAAACGGTGGAACGTATATTCGCTTAGGTAGAAGAGCAGCCCGCCGATAAAAATCCACAACGGCGGGAGCGAGACCCAGCCGGTCAGCCAGAGGACGAGAACGAGAGCAACGCCCGCCAAGAGTACGCCGTTGCTTCCATGCTTGAAGAATGTCGTCACCACCGCGGCGATTCCTCCGCGTCGCGGCTCTCATCGGCCGGCGCCGCCGCGAGCTTGGCCGCGTCTTGACCGCAAAGTCAAACGCCGGGCTAGGCCGGCGTTTGAAAGATCAGCGCGGCTGCGCCACGACGCGCATATAAGGCTTTACCGTCTTCCAGCCGTTGGGAAAACGTTTGGCGGCGTCTTCGTTGCTGACCGAACCGGCGATGATCACATCCTCGCCCTGTTTCCAGTCGGCAGGCGTCGAAACCGAAAACTTCGCCGTGAGCTGCAACGAATCGAGGACGCGCAGGATTTCCGCAAAATTGCGTCCCGTCGACATCGGATAAGCGAGCTGAAGTTTGACCGTCTTGTCCGGCGCGATCACAAAGACCGTGCGCACGGTCGCGTTATCGGCGGGCGTGCGGCCCTCGGAAGAATTCGGCGCCGAGGCGGGCAACATGCCGTAAGCCTTGGAGATCGAAAGATCCGTGTCGCCGATCATCGGGAAATTCGGCGCGACGCCCTGCGTCTCCTCGATGTCCTTCGACCACTTCTCGTGCGAGGACACAGGATCGACCGAGAGCCCGATCACTTTCGCGCCGCGCTTCTCGAATTCGCCCTTGAGCTTGGCGACCGCGCCGAGTTCGGTCGTGCATACCGGCGTAAAATCTTTGGGGTGCGAAAAAAGAACAGCCCACGAATTGCCGATCCACTCATGAAAGCGAATGCGGCCTTCCGTCGTTTCGGCATCAAAATCGGGGGCGGTTTGTCCGATTTGCAACATAGCGCAACTCCGTCAGCGGCGGACGACAGATGGCCGCCATTCCGGCGTGTGTAAGTAGTCGATCCGTCACTATTTATCAATTGACCAACGTTATAGATTTAATTCCACCCTCTCCGATCGTCGAATGCTTGCTTTATCGCAGGGGCGCATCGCTTGATTTTGCGCGTCCGAGCGGCGACACAAGCAAATCAACGCCGCTCGGACGGTAGGGAGATAAGATAATGGACAACCTGATCGCGCGCGTCGCCGCGGCCGCAGACATCACCCCGGAAGTTGCGCGTCAGGCGACGGGTCTTGTCGCCGATTTCATCCAGCGCGAAGCGCCGAAGGAGGCGGTCGACAAGCTGATGGCGAAGGCGCCCGAACTCAATTCGATCGTTGCGTCCCTGCCAGGTGCTGGCGGCGAAGGCATGAGCACCGGCGTCAAAGGTCTTATGGGCATCGCCGCAGGCGCCATGGGCGGCGGCGGTCTGATGGCGCTCGGCGGCCAACTCATGGGCCTTGGGCTCGACATGGGCCAGATCCAGACCATCGGTAAGGAAATCTTCGGCTATGCGCGCGAAGTCGCCGGCGACGATGTTGTCGGCGAGATTGCCGGCGCCATTCCTGGCCTGTCGCAATTCATCTAGCCCGGCTTCGGGGGAGGCATGCGCGGTTTTGCTGACGCCTTCGCGCCGACCGGCGAGGAGGATTGGCGCAAACTGGTCTCGGCGGCGCTGAAAGGCGGCGCCTTCGAGAAACTCGTCGCCAAAGCAGAAGACGGTTTTCCGATCGCCCCAATCTATCAACGTAAAACGGGGCCGCGGGCGGGACGGGCCAGCGGACCTTGGCGCATCATCGCCCGCGTCGATCATCCCGATCCCGAAGCCGCCAATGCGCAAGCGCTCGACGATCTCGCCCATGGCGCCGATGGTTTGGAGATTGTCTTTGCGGGCGCGGCCGGCGCGTACGGCTACGGGCTCGCCTCGGCAGACGCGGCCTCGCTCGACATATTGCTGAGGGAAATACTTTTCGACGCGCTTCGGCTCGAGCTTGATCTCGGCCCTGCCGGCGAGAACGCCGCTCGCGCCATCGCCGACGTGATTGCGCGCCAAATTGAACCGGCCCGCGCCGATATCGCTTTTGGCCTCGATCCGGTTGGCGGCCTGGCGATCAGCGGACGTGGCCACGATTGGCGAGAGGAAGCAAAAGCGCTTGCTGCTTTCGCTCAGGATCTCGCCGCGCGCGGCTTCGTTGGTCCTTTTCTCGCCGCCGACGGACGCGTGATCCACGCGGCTGGCGGCTCGCCGGTGCAAGAACTCGCCTTCGTTCTAACAACAGCGGTTACGTACCTTCGCGCGCTCGAAGCGGGCGGCATGCCGCTCGACGCCGCGCGCGCCGCGATCGGCTTCCGTCTCGCGGCTGACGCCGACGAATTCATGAGCCTGGCGAAATTCCGCGCCTTGCGCCTGCTCTGGGCGCGGATCGAGGAGGCTTGCGGGCTCGCGCCGAAGCCTGCGCACGTCCATGCCGCTTCCGCTTGGCGGACGATGACCGCGCGCGATCCATACGTGAACGTCCTGCGCGGCGTGATGGCCGCTTTCTCGGCCGGACTCGGCGGCGCCGACAGCGTCAGCGTATTGCCCTTTACACAGGCGATCGGGCTGCCCGATTCTTTCGCGCGGCGTCTCGCGCGCAACAGCCAGCTTCTCCTCCTCGAAGAATCCCACCTCGGCTTTGTCGCTGATCCGGCCGCCGGCGCCGGCGCTTTCGAAGCGCTGACGGAGACTTTTTGCGAGAAGGCCTGGGCCCTCTTCCAAGACGTGGAAAAGCAGGGCGGCATCGTCGCCGCCCTGGAGGGTGGCGTGTTTCAGGCCGACGTTGCAAGGATTGCGGAGGCGCGCGCGCACGACGTCGCGCGGCGCAAGACAGCGATGACGGGCCTTAGCGACTTCCCCAATCTCGCGGAGATCAAGCCCGA
>JASLHV010000306.1 GCA_030153205.1 Roseiarcus sp.
ATAAACGACGAGTATGTCGTCATAGCCTTGCTCGATCGCCGTTCGGGCCGCGAGCACGGCGTGCGCCGTTCCGCGCCTTTGCTCCTGAACGAAGACCATGACTCCTGGCGCGACGCGCATCGCTTCGGCCGCTACATCCCCCCTGCCCGGCCCGACGACCACGGCGAGCGCGTCCGCGCCTGCATCGCAAGCCGCCTGCAGGATATTGCTGATCATGGCGCGTCCGGCGACAGCGTGAAGCGCCTTAGGCCGCTCGGATTTCATCCGCGTCCCTTCGCCGGCCGCCAACACGACCGCTAAGCACCGACGCTCTCTTGAAACGGTCATCAGCGATCCCGCGGCGCCGAAGCGCCTTCCGCAGCTTCGTTTTTCGGCATGCTTCGCCTTAATTTGAAACTGCGTCAAAAGTCTAGAACATCGCTAGAAAATCGGAACGCGGCGCCGCAATATTGGTTTATAGATGGCGCCATATCGCCTGTCTCGAGATTGCCAAAAAGGACGAGAAGTGACGGTAAGTCATTGCTTAATCGTGTATTTGCTTGAAAAGCCTCGTTTTTGGCGATTGCCGTCGCGCTCTCGGCCCTCCGGGCCGCAGCGATGGAACGCGTAGTTGGCGATGCCGCAACGCCGGGACTTCCTCAAGCTCGCGGTCGCCGGCGCAATCGGCGGGGTGAGTTCAAAATTAAACGGCATGGCGATCGCCGCAGAAGCTGGGCCCGCCGATCCGGTCAACGCGCCGATGGCGTTCGGGCCGCAGACGGTGCTCGACCTGGCGCGCACGCTCGTGAAGAAGCCCTTCAAGGCGCCGGAAGCGCCCATGCCGGACGCCTTTGTCAACCTGACTTACGAACAATATGCGCAAATCCAGCCAAAGCCGACCGCGGCAATCTGGAGCGGCGACAGTGTCGGCTTCACGATCGAACCGCTGCACCGCGGTTTCATTTTCACGGCGCCGATGGACATTTTCATCGTCGAGGGGGGATTTGCGCGAAAGCTGGGTTACCAAAGCACCGCGTTCGACTTCGGCAAAATAGTGATCCCCGCGAACCTGCCGGACATCGGGTTTTCTGGCTTTCGCGTGATTCGGCAAGCCGACGGCGGCTCTTTCGAAGTCGCCATCTATCAAGGGGCGAGTTTTTTCCGTGGTCAGGCGCGTGGCCAGAATCTCGGCGTCAATGCGCGCGGCCTTTCCATTCGCACAGCCGAGCCGCAGGGCGAAGAATTTCCGACGTTTCGCTCGGTCTGGATCGAGAAGCCGAATCCAACCGAAAATGTTCTGGTCATCCACGCGCTACTCGACTCGGCGAGCGTCGCCGGCGCCTATCGCTTCACATTGCGTCCTGGCGAGGCGACGATCATCGATACGGAATTGACCTTGGTCACCCGGGCGGCGGTCGATCATTTCGGCCTTGGCGCCATGTCGGCCACCTATTCGTTCGGCCCTCTCGATCATAAGAGGCCGGACGATATCCGGCCGACCGTCCATGAGGTCGGCGGCTTGCAAATGCTCACTGGCAAGGGCGAATGGGTTTGGCGGCCGGTATCGAACCGCGAGACGCTGCAAATCTCCGCCTTCGGCGATAGCAATCCGCATGGCTTCGGGTTGCTTCAGCGCAACCGCTCTTTTGAAGCCTATCAAGACGACGACCAGCATTGGGAATTGCGGCCCTCTTTATGGATCGAGCCGATAGGCGACTGGATGGACGGGGAGCTGCGCCTCGTCGAAATCCCCTCCGACTCTGAAAACAACGACAATATCATCGCTTATTGGCGGCCTCGGGCAGCCATTGCGGCCAATGCCGAGGTCGCCTACGCCTATCGTCAATTTTGGTGCTGGTCGCCGCCCGCGCGGCCGCCGCTGGCGACCGTGACCGAAACGCGCGCCGGCAAAGTCGGCAAGTGGCGCCGCTTTGCCGTAGAATTTTCCAGCGACAGTTTCGCGAAGCCCGAGCATCTCGGCGAGATCAAACCAACGCTTACGGCGAATCCGGGGAAAATTACCGCGATACGCACCTTTCTTTCGAAAGAGCGGATGACCTATCGTGTCGTTTTCGATCTTGAACCCGCCTCAGACGGCTTTTCTGAATTTCGTTTGGTGCTAGAAGCAGACGGCAAGCCGGTCAGCGAAACATGGCTCTACCGATGGACCACGTGAGCGACGCGACAGGCGTTTTTCTTCCCGCAATGCCGCCTGAGGCGCCGTTGGCGATGCCGACGCAGTCTCTCACGCACTTTTCGCGTTCGGAGCGACGTGCGCTCCAAGCGCCGGAGCGCGCCTATTCGCCTTGGCTGTCGCGTCTCTTCATTTTCGGGGGCGCCTTGGCGCTGACGCTCTATGGCGCCAATGAAATGTACGGCGTCGTCAAAATCGGCGAAGTGACCTTGCTCGAATGGGTGCTGGTCGCGCTTTTCATCGCCAATTTCTCATGGATCGCGCTCGCGTTCACGTCGAGCGTCGTCGGTTTTCTATGGCTGCTCTTCCGCGCGCCTCGCCGCGGCCCACTTCCCGAGGCGCTCAGGTGCAAGACCGCCGTCGTCATGCCGATTTACAATGAGGCGCCCGCACGCGTCTTCGCGGCGATGCAGGCGATTTGCGAGGACGTGCGCGCGACGGGCCTCAGTGAGGCGTTTGATTATTTCTTTTTGTCCGACACGACCGATCCGGATGTCTTTATCGCCGAAGAACGCGCATTGATGGCGATGCGCCGACGACTGCCCGATCAACGGATCTACTATCGCCACCGCCGGCGCAACATCAACCGCAAGGCTGGCAATATCGCGGATTTCGTGACGCGCTGGGGCGGTCAGTACGAGCATATGGTCGTGCTTGACGCCGACAGCCTGGTCACCGGCGAGACAATCGTGAAACTCGCCGCGGCGATGGAGGCCGATCTCGATTCCGGCATCATTCAGACGGTGCCGCTCATCATCAACCGCAACACGCTTTTTGCGCGAATTCAGCAATTCGCGGCGCGCGTCACCGGACCGGTCATCGCTTGCGGCCTGAGCATATGGATGGGACGCGACGGCAATTATTGGGGCCACAATGCGATCATTCGCACGCGGGCCTTCGCCGCTCATTGCGGCTTGCCGAACCTGCGTGGCCGTCCGCCGCTCGGTGGCCACATTCTCAGCCATGATTTCGTCGAGGCGGCGCTCATTCGAAGAGCAGGTTACGCCGTCTATATGCTGCCGACCATCGGCGGCTCCTATGAGGAGAGTCCGCCCTCGTTGATCGACATCGCGACGCGTGATCGCCGCTGGTGCCAAGGCAATCTCCAGCACGCGCGCCTGATCACGACGAAGGGGCTCACGCTTGCCTCGCGCCAGCATTTCATCGCCGGCATCATGGGCTATGTCGCCTCGCCTCTGTGGATGGGACAATTGCTGGTCGGCATCGCGCTGGTCCTGCAATCGCACTATATCCGGCCGGAATATTTCACGAGCGAATTCTCGCTCTTTCCAGCTTGGCCGCGTTTCGACTACCAACGCGCTTTGGAGCTTTTCGCCACCACGATGAGCGTTCTCTTGGCGCCGAAAGTGTTCGGCCTGATCGCGGCGCTCATCCATGGCAATACAAGACGCGGTTGCGGCGGGGCGCTCCGTCTCATTGCTTCGGCCCTCCTCGAGACGATACTTTCGGCGCTATTTGCGCCGATCATGATGCTGATCCAATCGGGCTCCGTAATGCAGATCCTGTTCGGTCGCGACACCGGTTGGAATCCGCAACGGCGCGACGACGGCTCAATACCTTTCAAAAGCATCGTGAGGCGCCATCGTACTCATATGGCGCTCGGCGTGATAACGCTCTTCGCCGGCCTTTTGATCTCAACGTCCCTCGTCGCCTGGATGTCGCCGACGATCGCCGGTCTCATACTCGCCATCCCGCTTTCCTGGGCGAGCGGGCAATTGTGGATCGGCGTCGCGCTTCGTCGCCTCGGCCTCTTGACGACGCCTGAAGAATCCTCACCGCCGCCCATTGTTCAGCGCGCAAATGCGCTCACCCTCGATCTCGCCCGGAACGGCCATGACGGCGAAGACGGGCTGATCGCTTTGCATAGCGACGCCGCATTCCGTGAACAGCATGACTTGCTTCTGCCGGCGGCGGCGCGCCGAAAGCGCGGCGAATTCGAAACGGACACCGCGTTAGCCGCGGCCAAACTCAATGACGCAAAAACTCTCGAAGAAATCCTACACTGGCTCACGCCGAAGGAACGAATGGCGGTCGTCAACGACCGGGCTTTGATTTTGCTTCTCGCGCGCCTGCCAACTGGGACGGAGGCAGCCGAAGCTGAACCTGCGTCGCCCTCGGTCGAGCCGACAATGTTAGATCGCAAGGCCGGCTAGCGAAAACAGGCGCCGATGACGCATTCAGGGCGCCTCCGCCTCATGTCTCCGATCAAAAAGCGGAAAGGCGAACAGACCCAGCGCAAAGCCGCCAACATGGGCGACCCAAGCCACAGGCGCTTCCGATAGGCCGAAAATCTGCGCGCCGGCGCCGAAGACAAAATTGCCGACGAACCAGACGCCAAGGAACATCAGTACGCGTCGTTCCCGCAGCAACCGCCAAAGGGGAGGCGCGGGGACGAAATCGGCTGCAGGCGGAGCCGAGCGCGAATAACCAGCCCCGCCGAGCGGCCCGCCCGGCTCAAAGACAAAACGGGCCGCGGCCGCCATCAGACCGGAATCGCCGGCTGAGGCGCCGATCAAAGGCGTGAAGTCCATGGCATTGAACGCCCAATGGGTGAGCGCTCCCGCAATCGAGGTTGCGGCGAAGAGAAGAAGAAATCGCACGGCGCCGATCCGCCTCGCTAATGGCGGTCCAAAGGCGACGATCCAGATCGTGTTGAGCCCGACATGGGTCCAGTTGCCATGCAGAAACGCATAAGTCAGCAGCGTCCAGATTTTTGGACCGTCCTCGATGACGTGAAAGTGGCGCAGGATGACCGCCTGCCGCAAGGCGTCGTCATTTAGATTGGCCCTCGCCAGCAATTGCGAGAGCTGGTCGGGCCAGATTGCAATCGTGAGACGGCCGGGAATGAAAGCCATTTGTCGCACAAGGGCGTCCTGGGCCGAATCCGACAGGAAACTGACGCCGAGATGAATGACGAGCAAGGCGACAACCAGCGCCAAGACAACGAAAGGCAAATCGAAAATAGGTTCGCGACGCTTGAGGCGCGATTCCACCGCCTCGGCCGGATTTGCTTCATCTGGAAAATGCATAAGAACCCGCGGACCAAAGGGCGGCCCGATAGCACGGCGCGGGCTCAATAGCGATTCGACATCGCAGAGGAGGGCCCGGAGCGGGAGCCCTCCCCTGCTTTGACAATCGTTAGACTAGTCTCGCCGCTTTTCGCAGCGACCAGGGAGTGGACGACAGTCTCGAGCGGAGGAGCAGTCCGCGAAACGCTTCGTCCGAAACTAAGCCGTCTTGCCGGAGCAGACACAACGACTTGTCTCAGCACGAGGACTTTGACTTAAGACACGTTCCGGGACAATGCAGACCTTTGTTAATCATTAATTTCGTCAACGTCGCGCCACCCACCGCATTAACCGCCGCAGATAGGGCGCAAATACGCGCTGGCACACGCCCTGCTCTCAATTCGCGCAGCACGAATGAAATAACGAAAATCGTGTCCTAACAGGACGATGCGTCCGAAGGCGGGACTTCCAGGGTTGGCGATGAAATTACCGTCCAGTCGAGAACTTTATGATTATTGGAGCCGCTTGCGCGGCGCACGCAGCGCGCCCGAGCGCTCTGAGATTGATCCGGCCGCCATCCGTGGCGTCCTTGGGGACACGTTCATTCTCGAAGTCAACCCGCTCGCCGGTTACCCATTCCGGGTCGCCGGCGTCCGAACCAGTTCGCTGTTTCAACGGGAGTTGCGCGGCCAATCGTTCTTGAAAATCTGGGACGCATCGAGTTGCGGCGAGGTCGCGGACCTCCTCGCTCTGGTCACCGACGACGCTAGCCCGGTCGTCGGAGGCGCATTAGCGAAAGCGTCAGGATTTCAGCCTCTTGAGTTAGAATTTTTACTTCTTCCTTTAAGGCACCGCGGGGCGACCCATTCGCGTATTCTTGGACTGTGCTCGCCAGCCGTCTCGCCGAGTTGGCTTGGTCTGGCCGCGATTGCGCCGATGACGCTTCAGTCGATGCGCGTCCTTCGCCCCGGCGGAACCCAAACTATTTCGGCGACGCCGACCGACGCCCCTTCCTCCTCCCAGCTCGAAACGATCGCCCGCCTCGTCCGGCGGGGGCGTTTGCAGGTCTTTTCAGAAGCAGATCAGCAATCTTAATGGGCGTGCAAAATCCGAAAGAAGTAATCAGGCTTTAACTCGTCTGCCTTTATTCTGACGCCGCATGCAATCGCCATGAGGGCGTTTGCAACTCAGGAGCGAGCGCAGGTGACCGCCGAGGCAGCGCAACTCGTCGACCTCAAGCCGCTTGAGCGCCGCCGCCATCAACGCGTCAAAGTCGTGCTGCTGGGACGGTATATGCTTGAGGATCGGCACGAATATTCGTGCCAGACCATCGACATCTCGCCTGGGGGCGTCGCCATCGAAGCGATCGTCAAGGGCACGATCGGCGAACGCGTCGTAGCCTATTTCAGCCAAATCGGCCGCGTCGAAGGGGCCATAGCGCGTCATTTTGATAAGGGCTTCGCGATTCAAATGCGGCTGCCCGTATTGAAACGCGAAAAGCTTGCCGACCAGCTCACCTGGCTCGTCAATCGCCAGGCTCTCGGCCTGCCGGAAGACCGCCGGCACGAGCGCATCGCGCCGCACTTTACGCGCACCTCGCTCAAGACGCCGGACGGCGCCGAGCATGCCGCTCGCCTGATCGATATTTCGATTTCCGGCGCCGCCATGAATGTGGAAGTCTCGCCGCAGATTGGATCGCCTGTAATCGTCGGCGACACGCCGGCTCAGATCGTTCGCCACTTCTCCGGCGGCGTCGCCGTGGAATTCGCTCGGCTCCTGCCGGCTGATACATTCGGCGAGGACACGCGTCTTTAAGACAGCGACGCCGAGCTAAGCGTGGCGTCGTCATAGAAGCGTCCGAACGATTCAGCACGCGCAGGAACTTTCCTAACGTTGCGTCCGTCCCGATCCGCGACGTCTCGCGCACAAAACCAAAACCGCGGCCGCGCGGAGAATTCGCGTGACCGCGCGCTGAACGCGATCGGACCTCAACGCGAGCAAGATGTTTCGATAACCATGTCCGCAAGTTCGCGCGTACAGATCGGCGATCTGTAACCGTTCGCGTCGCTGATTTTAACCGTGATGGGGCCAAAGGACTGCCCTCTCGTAACCCAAGCCCCGCCACGCTCTTCAATGAGACGGACGAAGATTCCCGCGGTTTCATGGCTTTTGAGCGCGAGAAATCCTCTCGGGGCGTTTTCCGTCCCACGCGCCAAAAGTATGAACGCGATCGCTAAAATGCGATTCAAATGCCGCTGATTTGCTTCGATCGTTGGAAGAAGCCGCTCGCTATCGTCCCCCGCATAAGAAAAACGGGGGTCGTCAATGATTTCGTTCTTGCTCAAGGCGGCCGCGGCGACCGCAGCCCTGGGCGGCCTGTTGGCTGTCATTCAACCAACCAACGCGAGCGCGCCGAATCTTCGCTATGCGGCGGTCGGGCCAAGAAGCAGCGTTCCTTTTGGCTGGGTCGATTTCTGCGCCCGTTACGAAGGCGAGTGTTCTGGCGAACGCCTAACTGCTGTCGACGTCAATTGGACCGGACGCGCCCGTCAGGATGTCGAGCGGGTCAATCTTTGGGTCAATGCGCATGTGACGCCGGTGAGCGACCAGGATCATTGGGGGCTCGTCGACCGCTGGGACTATCCAATGGACGGCAAAGGCGATTGCGAGGATTTCGCCCTGCTCAAACGCAAGATGCTCATCGACATGGGCTATCCGCCTCAGGCCTTGTTGATCACTGTCGTGAAGGACGACAGCCAAGCCGGGCACGCCCTGCTTACCGTACGTACGAACGCCGGCGAATTCGCGCTCGACAATCTCAGCGACGAAGTCACGCCCTGGGCCCAGACCGGCTATCGCTTCGTCAAACGGCAAAGCCAGGAAGACCCCAATATATGGGTCGCTCTTGGCGAGCCGACGGAGGCCCCGCTCTACACCGCGCGCTGACTCTTCCGCCCATCGAGGCTGGATCCTCCCCCAGATCCCGCTTCGCACCTTGGCCGGCCTTCGGGCCGGCCTTTTTTTAAAGCGACGCCAAGCCTTTGGCGAAACGCCGCCAATTTTGAACATAATGCGCTGCCGACAGCTTCAACTTGGCGACGTCTGCCTCTGCGAGCGTTCGCGACGCGCGCGCCGGCGCGCCAATGATCAGCGAATAATCCGGAAACGTCTTGCCCTCGGTGATCAAGGCGCCGGCCCCGACAAGACAGCCGCGTCCGATCTTCGCCCCGTTAAGTACGATCGCGCCCATGCCGATCAGCGAACCCGCGCCGACCGTGCAGCCGTGCAGGATCGCGCGATGGCCGATCGTGCAATCCTCGCCGACCTCGATCGGAAAACCCATATCGGTGTGCAGCATTGAGCTTTCCTGAACATTGCTGCGCGCGCCGATCGTGATCCATTCATTGTCCCCGCGCAGCGTCGCTGAGAACCAGACGCCGCAATCCTCGCCAAGCGCCACTTTGCCGATCACATGGGCGTCGGGCGCGATCCAGTAACGATCCGCGGGCGGCAACTTCGGGGTCATTCCATCGAGCGCGTAAACCGGCATTTGCTCTCTCCTTCGGGCCCGTAGATTAGCCGAAATTCACTCACTGCGACGCGCTAACGGCCGATCACGCGTTTGTCGCGTCGACCTCCCGTCGCAACGCGCGATAATCTGGCGATCGCCCCTTTGATTCGCGGGACGCCAGATCGGTGCAAGCGCCATTGCGCTCGATATTCATCGCCGCCTCGATTGGCTTTTGCGCGCTCATCGCGGGAGGCGGCTTTCTTCTATGGCGCAGCTTCCGCGCAACTCAGACGCCTACGACATTGCAAGCCGTCGTCGGCGTTTCGTCCTTCACGTTGCCGAGCGGCTATTTCCGGCCCGGTTCGCGCGGCGGCGGCCGGATCGACAAGTTGGAGCTGGCCGCCTTCTTTCCGGATTTCACGCCGGCCGGCGATTTAAGCGACGTGAAAAGCGTCACCGACCTTGGCGAACGACACGACCGCGTGGTCTTCCTCACCATCAGCGAGGCCGATTTAACGCTCGACCCGGCCGATCGACCGGTCAAGCTTTACGCTCGCTTCCTGGAGCCGGAGAGTTGGACTCATCCCGGCGGATTGATCGCACGCGGCTTCGTCGCGGGGAGCCCCTTCGAGGGCCAGGAGCTTTATTTCTCGGCGCCGGAAGGCCGCGCCTTCGCTGCGCGCTGTGGCCGGCCCGACCAAAATCGCGCAACGCCAAACTTTTGTACCGACGATTTCCGTGTTGACGAGTTGAACGTCGAATTGCGCTTCTCCGCAAATCTTTTGTCCGAATGGGAGAAGTTAGTCACCGGCGCGCGCGGCCTCGTCCAGTCGGGACGGCATTAAGCGACGGGCTCTTGCCTCTTGGCCCATGATCGGCGACGGTCCGCCCGTAAATCGAGGGGGGTCATGGCGGACAAGCTCTTCACCGTGAATGACGTGCGCCGGGCCCTTGCCAGCGGCGCCAGCGCCTCGGATGTCGTCAAACGAGCCCTGGCCGAAGTCGAACGTGAAAACGGTGAACTCCGCGCCTTCGTCGCGCTGGACGCAAAGCGCGCCTTGGCGGACGCCCGCCGTATCGACGACCTTCTGGCGAATGGCGCTCCCGTCGGGCCGCTCGCCGGCGTTCCAATCGGCGTCAAGGACTTAATCGACGTCGCCGGCCTGCCGACGAAGGCGGGCTCGCTGACCCGCGCCGATGCGAAGCCCGCCCGCGCCGATGCGCCCGTCGTCGCGCGCCTGCGCGCCGCCGGGGCGATCATCCTGGGCAAGACCCATACGGTCGAATACGCCTTCGGCGGCTGGGGGACCAACGAAACGATCGGCACACCGCTCAATCCCCGCGACCGCGCTCATCCCCGCACGCCGGGCGGATCGTCAAACGGCTCAGGCGTCGCGGTCGCCGCGGGGCTCGTTCCCGCGGCGCTCGGCAGCGACACGGGCGGCTCGGTGCGCTTGCCGGCCGCCTTTTCCGGCTGCGTCGGGTTGAAGACGACGATCGGCCTGATCGATATTAGCGACGTCGTCCCGCTCGCGCCGATTTTCGATACGATCGGCCCTTTGACCAATAGCGTCGCGGACGCCGCGACCCTCCTCGCTGTTCTGGCGCCGGCTCAGGACGATTCCTCGCCGGGTTGGAGCGATCGCATGGGCGCCGTGGCGCGGGGCGCGGTCGGCAAGCTGGACGGGCTGCGTGTCGCCGTCGTCGCTAACAGCGGCATTCCGCTCCATGCCGATACGGCGCGGGTTTTCGCTGAGACGCGCACGCGCCTTAGCCGGATGGGGGCAAGCGTCGACGAGATCATTCTACCGGAAACGATCGCCGATCTGGCCGCGCCGCTCGGCGAAATCATGGCCGCGGAGGCCTATCGCCTGAACGGACATTTTGCGGAAGCTTCGCCGAGTCTTATCGGCGGGCCAGTGCGCGGGCGAATTCTCGCCGGTCGCGACCTCCGTGCGCATCGGCTCAACACGCTGCTCGAACATCGCCGTACCGTCATCAACGCCTTCACGCTGATCTTCGAGCGCTTCGACGCGTTGCTGACGCCAACGACGCCTTTCCCCGCGCAATTGCTCAGCGAATATGACGAGAACGCTTCGCCCGGCCTCTTCACCCGCTTCGTCAATTATCTCGACCTTGCCGCTTTGAGCTTGCCGATGGGCGCCACGGCGGACGGCTTGCCGATCGGCATGCAGGTGGTCGTACCTGGTTTGCGTGAGCCCCGCGCGCTGGAGATCGGCGCTGCGCTCGAAGCGGATCGCGGCCCGCTCGTTCTCGCATAATCGCGTGAATGCGGTGAAAGCTCTTTCTATCGCGATGTTAATCATCGGCGTCGCGATCAGCGTTGCGCTTGTCGTTTATTTTGGCGCGCAAGGGATCGGCGCCGCTTTCGTTCGTCTCGGTGCGATCGGCTTCATTGTCTTTTGCCTGGCGCACGCTCCTGTCGTTGCGGTGAAAGGCGTCGCCTGGCGCTATTGCTTGCCCCTATCGTCTCGCATCGGGTTTTTGGGCGTCGTTGCGGCCCGCGTGCTTCGCGACGCCGGCGCCGAAGTACTGCCGTTGTCTGAAGTCGGCGGTTTCGTCATCGGCGCGCGCGCGGCGGTACTCGCCGGCGCTACAAGCCTAGAAGCGTCCGCATCAACGCTGCTCGATCTGACGACCGAAGCCGTTGCACAGCTCGCCTTCGTCGCGCTCGGCCTCGCCGCGCTCCATTGGCTGCGGCCAGACGCTGCGCTCATCCGGCCCGCGGCGCTCGTACTTGGATTGTTGACGATCGCGATCGTCATGACCGCCTCGGCCGTCTCGCGGAGCGCCAGCGTTTTCGCGCGAATACGCGTGGCGGTCAGCGGATGGCTTGCCGGTTTTGGCGATGTCGACGCCGTCTTCAAAATGATGGGCGACATTGCGGGCCGACGCGGCGCGATGATCGCCGCCTCGATCATTCATCTCATCGGCTGGCTCGGCGTCGCTGCCGAGGGCTGGCTCGGCTTGCGTCTGCTCGGCGCGCCGATCTCCTTCTCCGCCGCGCTGGCGCTGGAGAGCATACTCTTCGCCGCACGCAGCATCGGGTTTTTCTCGCCCAACGGCTTTGGCGTGCAGGAAGGCGCTTATGCCCTGCTCGCGCCGCTCATCGGCCTCGACATCGCCGACGCGTTGGCGCTATCGCTGATCAAGCGCGCCCGCGACTTGGTCATCGGCGCGCCCGCGCTGCTCCTCTGGCAACGCGCGGAGGCTGCGCGGCTGTGGCGGCGATGAGGCATTTTCATTCGATAGCGGAATGACAAAGCTACCCCTACCCTAGCTCCGAAAACTCCTCGCTGCGGTATTCGCCCGGCGCGCGTTCGTTCGCCTTCGCCAAATCATTTTCACGGCCGCGCAGCTCGACCCGCCTGATCTTGCCCGAAATCGTCTTGGGCAATTCGGCAAATTCGATCCGCCGCACGCGCTTGAACGCTGCGAG
>JASLHV010000408.1 GCA_030153205.1 Roseiarcus sp.
TAGAGCTTGCGCTCGAAATCGTCCTCGTCGATGACATTCGCGCCGCGGCCAATGAAAAGCTGACGCTGCGCCGGCTCCGCCGCCTTGACGGCTTCGCCAAGGTCGCTGTTGTCGACAGGCGTGTCGCGCCAACCGATAAGAGTCTGGCCGCCTTCGACGACGGCCTCTTCGAGAATCTTCTCGCATGTCGCGCGCGCCTGCTCGTCGCGCGGCATGAAGAACTGGCCGATCGCATATTGGCCGGCCGCCGGCAGGGTCATACCGAGCTTGGCGCATTCCTCGGAGAAGAAGCGATGCGGAATCTGAACCAAAGTTCCGCAGCCGTCGCCAAGCTTGGGATCGGCGCCTGTCGCGCCGCGATGGTCCAAGTTGACGAGGATCTGGAGGCCTTTGAGCAGAATGTCATGCGACTTGCGGTTCTTGAGGTCGGCGACAAAGCCGACGCCGCAGGAATCATGTTCGTAACGAGGATCATAAAGTCCTTGGGCGGGCGGCAAGGCGGGATCGATCATCGGAGCGGCTCCAAAAAAGGACGATGAGAACGAGGATGTCGCCTCGCGTTTGACCGCGCCTCGCGCCGCCTCGCGCTCGCTTGGGCTCAGAGCCTTGTCGGTCATCTTCCCGCTCCCTGGTGCGGCCGCAACTTCCCTGGCCGTTGGTCGTCAAAATTTTCGCTGGCGTTATTTAGATCCGGACATCGTCAGCCGCGTCGCGCGGCCAAAAGGCTTTATGCGGCGGCTTTTTTTCGATCTTTTTTGACCGGTGCCTGAATCATCGCCTTAATCGCTTGCGCCTGACGCAATTAGTGCGCCATCAATTGGTCAGCACAACTGTCCTATCTCTGCCGAACATGACAGATTTAGTTTCCGCGCACAAGCGGCATGCCGAGGCTGGCCGCAATTTTTTTCGCGTGTTATCCGAACCGCGCTTGTCGCCTCGCTTCAGGCGCCCGCGGATACTTCCCCGTCACGCTGACTCAATCAAGGACCGAGACGCCGTCATGAATTTCGCCAGCGACAATGGAGCCGGCGCGGCGCCGGAAATTCTCGAGGCGATCGTCGCCGCCAGCCGCGGCGTTGCGGCGGCCTATGGAGCGGACGAGCATACGAAAGCGGCCGAAGCGAAACTCAGCGAAATCTTCGAACGCGATGTCGCGGCCTTTCTCGTCGCGACAGGCACCGGTGCAAATGCCTTGGCGCTCGGCGCGCTCGCCCCATCCTGGAGCGGCGTTTTTTGCCACGAGGAATCGCATATTCACGACGACGAATGCGGCGCGCCTGAATTTTTCACAGCCGGCGCCAAATTGGTGGGCATTCCGGGAGAAGGCGGCAAGATCACGCCCGAGGCGTTGCGCGAGACGCTGGCGCGCTATCCGCGCGGCCTTGTCAAATCCGTACAGCCGGGCGCGTTGTCGCTCTCCCAGGCGACGGAAGCCGGGACGATCTATTCGTTGGACGAGACTGCCGCGCTCTGCGCTCTCGCCCATGAGCATGGCGTCGCCACCCATATGGACGGCGCTCGCTTCGCCAATTCGCTGGTCGCTCTCGGCTGCTCGCCGGCGGACATGTCGTGGCGCGCAGGCGTCGACGTCTTGTCCTTCGGCGCAACGAAGAACGGCGCCCTTGCCTGCGAGGCCGTGATTTTCTTCGATCAGAGCAAGGCCGAGGCTTTCGCCTTTCAGCGCAAGCGCGGCGGTCACACGCTTTCGAAGGGCCGTTTCCTGGGCGCGCAGATGAACGCCTATCTCAAGGAAGGTCTCTGGCTCAGATTGGCGGCGCGGGCCAATCGCGCTGCGGAGCGTCTGGCGCATGGCCTCGCGGCTATCCCAGGGGTTCGTCTGGCCTGGCCGCGTCAGATCAACGAAGTATTTCCGATTGCGCCGCGCGCTGTCGTTGCGCCGCTGACCGCTGCAGGAGCGCGGATCTACGAATGGACGTCGCGCGCGGTCTCGCCGGACACGGCGGCGCGGCCCGGCGAAACCTTTCTGCGGCTCGTCTGTTCTTTCGAGACGGGCGACGCTGAAGTCGATCAATTGATAGCGATCGTCCGCGAGCACGCTGCGTAAGGCGCCAGGCGGCTGGCGAAGCGATACCAAAGTGCAGTAAACTCCGCCGCGACCTCGCCGTAATTCTTGAAGAAGATTAAACAAAGGCTCGGTCCTTTCACGGAGCGTCGGTCCCCATGCGTAAGTCTTTTGATATTATCCGGCGCCTGCCGATGAAACCTTTGATCATTGCTGCGGGCCTGATGGCTGTCACCGCACCGGCCGCGCACGCCCAATTTTTCAATTTCATTTTCGGCAGCGGGCTCCAGTCCGAGGATATTGAAAGCATGCTGCAAGATCGCGGGCTCGAATTGATGGGCCCGCTCCATCGCAATGGCAGCGTTTTTATCGCCGATGTCGAGGGACCGCGGGGCGGCCAGTTCCGTCTGATTATCGACGCCCGCGATGGAAGAATCGTCCAGCGCTTCCGGATGGGACAGCGGCGCTATGAGGCGGATCTTGGCCTGCCGCGCCCGCCGGCCGAGGTCGGCCAGGAAGGAACCTCGTCTTCGGCGATTGGCGCGCCTCCCGCCGTCATCACTTTCGGCCAATCGGTGGCGCGCGGCGAAGATTCCGGAAGTCCGAACGTGATACGGCCCGGCGACGAGAGCATAAAGGTCAAGCCGAAGGCGCAGGCCAAGCACAAGAAGATCGAGCTGACGCCGGTGGCGACGCCGTCGCCGAGCGCGCCGGCACAGCCTTCGGCAAATACGTCGCCGCAACCCGGGACAACGCCCAGTCAGCCTGCCGAGTCGCCCGCCGCAGCGCCGGCGCCGGCGAAGCCGCCGGTTCAAGCTGAAGCCGCGCCTGCGCCGGCGGAGGCGAAAGCGGCCGCCGTCGCGGCTCCTCCCTCGCAGCCCGCGCCGACCCCGGCCCCGGCGACGCAGAAGCCCAAGCCTGCGATAAACGACGTTCCGGTTACGCCGCTGGACTGATCGACGAGCGCGCCGCATCGCGGCAAATCTCGTTTAGATATGAAAAAAGGGCGCCCGATCGGGCGCCCTCTGATTTAGGCCTTAGGACGGTCTAATTACGCTGCCTGCTTGGCGACCATGGTCGGAGCGGCAGGCTTGTCGCCCTTGCTAATCGTGATGGTCCGCGGCTTCTGAGCCTCGGGAACCTCGCGCACAAGGTCGACGTGCAGGAGCCCGTTTACGATCGAAGCGCCAGTTACATGCACATGATCGGCAAGCTGGAACCGTCGCTCGAAAGCGCGCGCCGCAATGCCTTGGTAGAGCACTTCACGCTTATCGCTTTGGACTTTCGAGGCCTCTTTCGAGCCGCGAACCGTCAAAGTGTTCTCGCGGGTCTCAACTGACAAGTCCTCTTCGCCGAAGCCCGCCGCCGCGATCGTAATGCGGTAGGCGTTTTCGCCGGTCCGCTCGATATTGTAGGGCGGGTAGGTCGGCGCGCCATCGACGCCGGAATATTGGTCGAGCAAGGAAAAGAGTCGATCAAAACCGATCGTCGAACGGTAGAGCGGCGAGAAGTCAAAATTACGCATAGTCATATCCTCCTGTTGAGCGACATGCACGAAAGACGCCCCGACATGGCGACGCTTTCGCCTTGCGCGTCCGATGGACCGCGCATTCCGGATGTGGGTAGCGGGTCAGAGGCGCGCAAGAGGGTCGGTGATTGTCGAGAAGGCGAAATTTGCTTGTTCTCCGCCTTTTCCTCGCCATACCGGCAGGCTTTCGTCGCCGGGACAGTTCAGATTGCGCCCTTATCCGCTGGTGGGTATATCGGGCCGAATCCGGGAGGCAGGAACGGATATTATGAAGCACATTAAGACTTGCGCGATCGCCGCTATCGCGGCCGTAATTTTGTCAGGTCTGGCCTCGGCCGCTGAAGACGCACCGCCCCGACCGATCGGACCGGCTTTCAAGAATTTCCCGCTGGATCAGACTTGGGCTCTGCGCACCATCAACGACAAGCCGATCCCGGCCGGTCTCGACGTCAGCTTGCGAATCGACGGCAATTTGCGCGGCTCAGGCTATAGCGGCTGCAATGCCTGGTCGGCGGCGCTTTATCCGGTCAAGGAGCAGCATCTTCTGATGGGCCCGATCGCGATCACCAAGAAGCAATGCGGCAAGGACGTCATGACCGTGGAGACCGGCTTTCTGGGCGCGCTCTCCGGCAACCCGACCTGGGACCTGGTCAATGGCGAATTGGTCGTGAAGGGGCCTCGCGGCTCCCTTCGCTTCGATCGATCGCTTTAAGACGCGCGACTTAGGCGGGGGCCTGCGCCTCCGCCTCGCGCACATAAGCCGGCGCGCCTTCACGCGGTTCGATCGCGATGCGACGATCGTGAAAATCATTGAGCGTCGCGCGATGGCCGATCGACACCAAAGTGACCTTCGGCAGCGTGCGGACGATCGCGCGGTAAAGCTCGCTCTCGCTTTTCTCGTCCAGCGCCGACGTCGCCTCATCGAGGAAGAGCCAGTCCGGCTTGGCGAGCAAGGCTCGCGCGACGGCCAGACGCTGCTGTTCGCCGCCCGACAAACGCATCTGCCAATTTTCGCTTTCATCGAGATGGTCGGCGAGTGCAGGCAGTCCGACGGCGACAAGCGCTTCGCGAAGACTTTGATCGTTAAATGCAGACGCTTCGCTTGGATAGGCGATCGCGTTGCGCAACGCGCCGAGCGGGATATAGGGCCGCTGCGGCAGAAGCATCATTTTGTTTTCGGATTCCGATATCCGGCCGGCGCCGAAAGGCCAGATGCCGGCGATGGCGCGGAAGAGAGTCGACTTGCCGACGCCCGAGGGTCCAACGAGCAGAGTCGGTTGATGGTTCGCGAGGACCAGCTTCTCGATCCGCGCCAAGGCGCGACCGTCGGGCAGATCGACCGACAAGCCGTCAATCGCAATGTCTCCTGCCGGCGAAGGGGCAATTTCGATGCGCGGCTTGCGCTCCTTCAGCGCCTTCGCGCGGGCGATCGCTTCGTCAAATGTGGTGAGACGATCGAGGATGGCTCTGAATTCAACCAAGCCGGTGTACGAGTCGATGAAGAAATTCAACGAGCTGTTCACGCGCCCGAAGACTTCGGAGATTTGCGTTAGTACGCCGAGAGGGATCTTGCCGGCAAAATAGAACGGCGCTCCGACGATGTAGGGGAAATACTGGCTGACAATGCCATAGGTGTCGGTAAAAGCGCGCATACGCACCCGAACACGGACGATGCTCATATAGTTGGAATAGATGCCCTCGAACTTCGCCATGGCGTTGGCGATTTCCACTTTCTCGCCCTTCAAAAGGGCGATCTGCTCGCTGTATTCGCGCAGTCGGGCGAGGCCGAAGCGGAAATCTGCCTCATAACGCTGTTGAGAGAAATACAATCGAACAAGCCGGCGGCCGATCAGGTGGGTACAAATGGTGCCGAAACCCGAATAAAAAAGCGCGATCCAGAACAGCAGACCAGGAATGACGAGGTTCGTGCCCGGCACGGTGAAGCTCGAGGACAGGGTCCATAGAAGGATCGAATACGCGACGAGGGACGTCAGCGTCGCCAAAGCTTTGATGGAATAGCCGTAGATGCCGGTTCCAACGCCTTCGCCATTGCCCGGTCCACCGCCATAGATATAGCCGTAAACGTCTTCGGAAATACGTTGATCTGGGTTATCGGAAGGCGATCCTGTGAGGGCGATGCGATATTGCGCGCCGTCGTTCAGCCAACGACCGACGTAGTCGCCCGACATCCAGCGCCGCCAACGGTAGACGAAGGTCCAGGTGACGACGAACTCGATCAAAAGGCTCGTGACGTAAACGGCCGCGAAGGGAATGAAAACGAAGATCATCTGGTACCAGAACGCCGCTTCATCCTTGTTCTGCAGCGCGTTGAAAAAGTCTCTGCCGAAAAACGACAGCCGTACCAGGATCGCGACTTGGGCTTGATTGACGAGTACGAGAAAGATCAAGGCGAGAACGGCCAGCCTGTTCTGGGCGATGACGAACGATGGAAATGGCCAGATCCGGGCTTTTGTCGGAAGACTTGAATCGAAATAGCGGTCGGCGATGTCGGTCATTTTCCGCACGACCGGAATATGCGAGAGCCCATAGACCAGGACGCCGAAGAGCGCCACCGCCAAGGGCTGGCTGACCGGCAGCGTGTAGCTCGCATAGGCCTTAGGCCATAGTCCGAGTTCGTCGATAAGAAAGGCGAGGCCGAAGACGATCGTCTCTGTTGCGAAGATTGCTTCAAAGACCTTCAGGAAGGTCGACATCGTCTGCGACAGAAATACCGCGGTCGCACAGGCCGCAGCCAGGACGGCGAGCAGGAATATCGGGGCGTTCGGCGCATGCAGGCCGGCCAAAAAGGCGGCGAGCGCAAAAAGGCCGACGGCGATCCCAAGCAGTCTCATCTGTTAATCCTTGTCGGGCCGCAAAGCGCGCTCCGCGTGCTCGGCGCGCCGCTGCGGAGGGCCTTGGGTGAAAAGTGCGAATCGCCCGCGACAATGGGAGGGCGTTCCGGTCTTTGCAACGGACACTCGCGCGACGCGGCCAGGTTCGCAACCGGTCCCGGATGACGATTTGCTTACTGTTTGTCCACGTCTGGAGCGCGAGGAACCCCGGCAAG
>JASLHV010000413.1 GCA_030153205.1 Roseiarcus sp.
CATATTTGGTATCGTCAACATGGATAGATGTTGCGAAGCCCTTTTCCTGCCATCCGCGCCTATAAAAAGCGCCGTCAATTCGTCGACTGATCAGCGAGCGATTGCCGCCGCCGACCAAGATTTCAGATTTTAACAAGCGGAATTCGCGAAGAACAATTTGCACGTCTGCCCATTGTTCAGGACAAGCGGTTTGAAGAATGCCGGTCGCATTTCGCCATTCCTTGACGTGATAAACTTCACGAAGATCAGCCGGGACAAGGTGAATAGTGGACATGGTTCGCGACTGTGGCCAAAAATCTAGACAAATTCATCAGATTATCTTGCTAAGCGGTTTTTGCCGGCCAAATAGGTCTTGAAGGCGAGACCGAGGTGATCAATCAAACTACTTTCCCACCGGACACCCGAGCCCGTCATCGTCGCATTTCAAATAACGCTCCAACTCCTGCGTCCGCGCCTTCGTCAGCCGTGCGAGGCAACCCGCATAGACCATCGGATAGATGCTGCCGCCGGCGTTGGCGGAATTCGCGAATGTGCATTCGGCGTCGCGGAAGGCGATCCAGGCTTTTTGGGCGCCGACGAGGAGCTTGGTCGTGTCCGGGTCGTCCTTCAGGTGTTGCGTTATCTGGCGATAGACGCCGTTGAGCGCCTCGTCGGTCTTTTTGTAGGCGTCCTCGGCGCATCGATTGAGGCCGTTCTGGTTCTGCTCGGGGCAATCGTCGGCGAAGGCCGCAGCGGAGCAGCCAAGCCATGCGCAGATGAGAATGCTGATGTGTCGCATGGTTCCCCTCCTGATAAGACTTCGGCCGCGTCGCCGCGAAATCGGCGGCACTTTGGCTCGCAGCACCTAAATCTAGAGCATGCTGAAGTCAGACGGAAACGGCGTACCGCGTTGAGGTCTACGCCGGCCCAAGTCCCTCGTTGGTTCAAGCGCCCTTTTCTGCATGCCATCGCCGTGCTCGGCGTCAAGACCAAGCCGGCTTTGCCGGGCGCTTCGCGCGTCTTGACCCCTCCGCGCGTCGATGGCGCTTCTGCCACCAGGAAGTTTTGCTGATCGAACCGACCAAAAAGGGTCGGTTTCGTCAGCAAAACATCCTGGAAGCTAACGAGCCGCGCCGGCTGATCGCAGTCATCCCGAAGGGACCGGAGCGCCAGCGAAGGAGCGCCGAAGGCGCTTGACGGCGATCGGCCGGTGTGGCCCCGCTGATTTTGCCAAGTCGTCTCACGGTTCAATTTTCTCAGGTCCCTATGTCCAAGACCATTCTCGTTACCGGCGGCTCGCGCGGCATTGGCCGCGCCGCCTGTCTTCTTGCAGCCAGGCGCGGCTGGTCGGTCGGGGTGAATTATGCGCGGGACAAGGCCGCGGCCGAGGCGGTGGTCGACGAGGCGATGCGGGCCGGCGCCAAGGCCTTGGCCATTCAAGGCGATGTCGCCGAGGAGAAGGACGTCGTCGCCATGTTCGAGACGGCGACGGCGGCGCTCGGGCCGCTCGACGGCTGCGTGGTCAACGCCGGCATTGTCGCGCCCAGCGCGCGGCTGGTCGACATGAGCGCGGACCGCATGCGGCGTGTCTTCGAGGTCAATGTTCTCGGCGCCTATCTGACGGCGCGCGAGGCGGCGCGGCGCATGATGAAGAGCCGGGGCGGGGCAGGAGGGTCGATCGTGCTCATGTCCTCGGCCGCCGCGCGCCTCGGCTCGCCGGATCTCTATGTCGACTACGCGGGCTCGAAAGGCGCGATCGATACGCTGACGATCGGGCTTTGCAAGGAACTCGGGCGCGATGGCGTGCGTGTCAATGCGATCAGGCCGGGCATGATCGAGACCGACATCCACGCCAGCGGCGGCGAGCCCGAGCGGGCGCAGAGGATGGGCGCCACATCGCCGCTGGGAAGACCGGGCGCGGCGGATGAGGTCGCGGAGGCGATCGTCTGGCTGCTGAGCGATGCGTCGTCTTATGTGACGGGCGCGATTTTGGATGTCTCGGGCGGGCGATAAAGTACAAAGCGGGTGGTTTTGCGAGTCAGCGGACGCCACAAAGCCGTATCGGGCGGATGTGGCTGCGCTGAGTTTGTACTTGAGGTATAGAGCGCCCTTGTCGACGATTGATCGCCGAGGCTTCCCCTCATCCGGCGCTTCGCGCCACCTTCTCCCGCAGGCGGGAGAAGGGAAAGCGCGCCCTCTCCCGCTTACGGGAGAGGGCTGGGTGAGGGTAACCCGCCGCCTTTCGTACCTTAGTGAAACAACGGCGTGATGAAGATGACCACGACGATGATCAGCCCTAAGAAGAAGGACGCGGAACGCAGAGGCTGACGGCCGGTCATGTACATCGCCGTGTAGAAAAGACGCACGACGATGAAGGCGACGGCGAGCCAGTTGACGAGGGCGCTCGGGCCGCTCAGCACATGGGCGATGATCACCGAGGCGGCGAAGAAGGGGAAAGCCTCGAAATGATTGAGATGCGCGCCATAGGCGCGCGCCGCCGCCCCGTCCAGATCGCCGGCGAGTTTGCGCGGCAGCTTGATGTCGAGCTTGCCTGCGGCAGGTCCAAAGACGGCGTAGGGCAGCAAAGCGGCGACCAGAATGCACCAGAATGCGATTGTCATGTCAGTCCCCCTCTTAAAGCGTCCGCCGCTTTAGCATGAAGCCTGAGACGCCGAGGCGGCGGCTCTTTGAAGCGGCGCGGCTGGCGTTGGCCGCCCGTCTTCTCTTATGACGTTCGAGCCCTCGCCTTTTTGCGCATACCGTGGCGAACCTATTCTTATTTGCCGATTCCCGCGATTCCATCGATGACGAATTGAACCGCAAGCGCGGCGAGGATGACGCCGAGCAAGCGCGTCAGCACGATATTGCCGGTCGTTCCGAGCAGGCGGGAGACGCGTTCGGAGGATAGAAAGACGAAATAGCAAAGCGCCATGGTCACGGCGATGAGCGCCAGCAGGACGGCGAGGGCGGTCCAATCCGCGCCGGCGCGCCCCGCCAGAAGGATCGTCGCGGTAATCGCCCCAGGCCCGGCCATCAGCGGGATGGCGAGAGGAAAGGCGGCGACATTGCGGATCTGATCGATGGTGATCGCGTCCGAGGCGACGGTCTCTTTCCGTTGCGGCTTGAGATCGAAGATCATGCCGAAGGCGATCCAGAACAGCATCACCCCGCCGGCGATGCGGAAGGCCGGCATGGAAATGCCGAGCGCCTTCATCACCTCGGCGCCGCCGAGGGCGAAGGCGGCGAGAATGGCGAAGGCGATGATCGAACCGCGCAGCGCCACCTGCCGCTTCTCCGACGCCGACATACCCAGCGTCAGGCCGATGAAGATCGGCGCGAGACCGGGCGGATCGAGCGTCACCAAAAGCGTCGCGAAGGCGGTCTTAAGGAAGTCCAAAAGCGCCAAAAATTCCTCCTGGACGCGAGGCGGAAAGGATGAAAAACCGCCCGCTCCCGTTCGCTTTTTTGGAGGCCGCGCAGCGGTTCGGCGAGTGTCTTGATTTGAGCGATTTAGCCGATTGAAAAATAACAGAAATTTAGCGCTTTAGAAAGCACGCGCAAAGGTGGCGTTGCGGCGCAAAATCGGCTAGAGAACCACCTCCTTTTCGCATTGAGGATTCGCGGGTTTTGACTGATCCAAAAGACGAGAGGCCGGCCGGCGGCGGGCCCTCAGATATTCGCCCAGTTTCCATTACCGACGAAATGAAGCGCAGCTATCTCGATTACGCGATGAGCGTGATCGTCAGCCGCGCGTTGCCGGACGTGCGCGACGGTTTGAAACCGGTGCACCGGCGCATCTTGTTCTCGATGCGCGAGAATAATTTCACGCCGGAACGGCCGTACAACAAATCGGCGCGTACCGTCGGCGACGTGATTGGTAAGTATCATCCGCACGGCGATCAGGCCGTCTACGATGCCATGGTGCGTCTGGCCCAGGACTTTTCGATGCGCGCGCCGCTCATCGATGGTCAAGGCAATTTCGGATCGGTCGACGGCGATCCCCCCGCGGCTCAACGTTACACCGAAGCGCGGCTTGAAAAGGTCGCGATGGCATTGCTCGAAGACCTCGACAAGGACACGGTCGATTTCCGGCCGAACTACGATGAGAAGGAGCTCGAGCCGGTTGTCTTGCCGGCGCGTTTTCCGAATCTTCTCGTCAATGGCGCCGGCGGCATCGCGGTCGGCATGGCGACCAATATTCCGCCGCATAATCTCGGCGAGACGATCGACGCCGTTCTCGCCATCATGGAGCGGCCGGACATCTCGCTCGAAGACCTCCTCGAGATCATTCCCGGGCCGGACTTTCCGACGGCCGGCGCGATCCTCGGGCGCGGCGGCATCAGGGCCGCTTACGCCACCGGCCGCGGCTCGATCATCATGCGCGCGAAGGCGCGGGTCGAGGAAATCCGCAAGGATCGCGAGGCGATCATTGTCGACGAGATTCCGTACCAGGTGAACAAAGCGACGCTGATCGAGCGGATCGCGGATCTGGTGCGCGAGAAGAAAATCGAAGGCATTTCGGATCTGCGCGACGAATCCGATCGCGACGGCATGCGCATCGTCATCGAACTGCGCCGCGACGCGGTTGCCGACGTCGTGCTCAATCAGCTCTGGCGCTTCACCGCCATGCAGTCGAGTTTCGGCGCCAATATGATCGCGCTGAACGGCGGCAGGCCGGAACTGCTGACGCTGAGGGACATGCTGCAGGCCTTCGTCGATTTCCGCGAGGAGGTCGTCACCAGGCGCACCAAGCATCTGCTCACCAAGGCGCGGGACAATGCTCACCTGCAAGTCGGCCTCGCCATCGCGGTCGCCAATATCGACGAGGTCATCCGCCTTATTCGGACCTCGCCCGACGCCG
>JASLHV010000534.1 GCA_030153205.1 Roseiarcus sp.
TGGCAGCCAATTCCTAACGGACTTAGCCAATCAAACATCGGCATCAAGGGGCGTGAAGAATTCGCGCCCAACTGGGCGCTGGTCTTCGACGTGAACATCGGTTTCGATCCCTACTCGATGCAGTTGACCAACGGCCCGAGATCCTTGGTGGAGGAAAACAACACTCCGCTACCATTTCAGAACACCAATTCAGACTCCAGCCGCGCCGGACAATGGGACAATACGCGCGGCTATGTCGGCCTGAGCAACAGCACGTTCGGTACGCTGACCTTCGGCCGTCAGTACAGCTTCTCCGCAGACGCCGCAAACGTCTATGATCCGATGGGCGGCTCCTATGCGTTTTCGCTCATCGGCAATTCATCGACCTATGTCTCGGGCGTCGGCGACACGGAAGTGGCGCGCTACAACACGTCGGCCAAATACCTCGTCAACTACAACAATTTCCGGGCCGGCGCGGTGTGGCAGTTTGGCGGTTATGACTGGGGTAACGGAACCAACGGCGCCTATCAGTTCGACGCCGGCTTCGACTACGCGGGATTCTCCTTCGACGCCGTCTACAGTTACGCAAAGGACGCCGTCAGCCTCGCGAATTACGTTCCGACGACGCCTAACGGCAATGCGTTTCCCGCTGGCGTCGGCCAAGATAACCTGAAAGCGACGTTGGCCGATATCAGAGGCGTGGTTCTCGCCGCTAAATACACATGGCAGGACTTCAAATTCTTCGGAGGGTACGAAAACGCCCTCTTCACGCCGCCAAGCGATACTTACGCGGGAGGCTTCACGGCCTTGGGAGACTACAAAGTCGCTCCTGGTCAGGTCAGCGTCGCCAATTACGTTAATCACAAGCTTTTGCAGGTGGCGTGGGTCGGCGCGAAATACGCGGTTCGTCCGGATCTCGACTTGACTGGCGCCTTCTATGAAGGTTGGCAGAACAACTACACGCTTCCGGGCACGGTCTGTAAGGCCAACACCACGGCGCCATTCACCGGTTATGCGCCGCAGGGCTCCAGTTCAGGATCATGCGCGGGCACAATCTGGGCTGTATCGGGCCTGGTCGACTGGCGCCCCTACAAGCGTCTCGACGTCTATGGCGGCGTGATGTTCTCCGAGGTGACGGGCGGCCTCGCCAACGGCTACCTCCGCACAACGAATATCGCGCCCACCGCCGGCGTTCGTCTGACTTTCTGATGCCTTAAGCGGGCCTCGATCAGTCCCCGCCCGAGCGCCCGGGGCTTTTTACTTGCGCGCGCTAGCCGCCCCGTCGCTTGCGGCCGCTGGCGACGCTATTCGGCCATTTGACGATCCGGTCCGGCCAGAGCTCGGTCGGCACCTCGTCTTCGCGTGCGCTGACCCTGTTGCGGACCGAAACCCCCGCCTGATGAACCGTATCCGGCGATCCGGAAACAAGCGGATGCCACCAAGCAAGATCGCGCCCCTCCGCAATGAGGCGGTAGGCGCAGCTTCGCGGCAGCCAGGTCAGGGTGCGTACGGCCTCTGGCGTCAATTTGACGCAATCTTTCACGCGCCGCCGGCGGCGCGCATAGTCGGTGCAACGACAAGCTTTCGAGTCAAGAAGCTTGCAGCCGATATCGGTGAAATGAATGTCGCCGCTGTCCTCGTCCTCCAGTTTGACAAGGCAGCAACGGCCGCAGCCGTCGCACAGACTTTCCCACTCCGCGTTCGACATTTCGTCGAGCTTTTTCGTGCGCCAGAACGGCTGATCAGCAGATTTTCGGGTCATCTCGAATTTGTTCGCGTCGCCATTCTTGCGCCCAGGCCGGCGCCCTATTTGCGGTCCATTGACGTCGCGAGTTCGCTTCGTCGCGTTATGGAGCAAGCGCTTAGGCTTGGCCGGGCGTCAAGCGCGTAATTGTGTTAATCAAGAACAAGGTCGACCCAGGCCTTGGCGACGAGGGTCTTGTGTTCAGGAAATTGAGGAAACTGTTCGCGGGAGCGACTTTCAGGCGGGCCTTCCTCGCTCTCGACGCCTTTATCGATTCTGCGCTCTATGACGCTGGGCAACGCGCGAGAAAGGCCTATGCCACATTCTCCGCTCTCATGGACCGACTCTATGTGTCGGGTTTCGTCAAATTATGCGTAGAGGCCGCCTGCGAGGGGCTCAATGTCGGCGTCGTCGCGCTCTTGGTCGCGCTCTCCCTCGCCCTGCCCGCTTTCCAAGAAACCAACGCGGATTGGCTGAAGCGCGAAGACCTCGCGGTGACATTCCTTGATCGCTATGGCGTCGAGGTCGGACGGCGCGGGATCAAGCATGACGATTCGATTCCGCTCGAACAATTGCCGGATCATTTCATCAAGGCGGTTCTGGCGACTGAGGACCGTCGTTTCTTCAGTCATTTTGGCATCGACATCGTCGGAACGTTCCGTGCGCTCACCGTCAACGCGAAGGCTTCGGGCGTCGTACAAGGCGGCTCGTCGATCACGCAACAGCTCGCCAAGAATCTCTTCCTGACCAACCAACGATCAATCGAGCGTAAGATCAAGGAAGCTTGGCTTGCCCTCTGGCTCGAGCATCATCTGACTAAAAAGGAAATCCTCAAGCTCTACCTCGATCGCGCCTATATGGGCGGCGGCGCGTTTGGCGTGGAGGCCGCGGCTCAATATTACTTCGGCAAATCGGCGCGGGACATCAATCTCGCAGAATCGGCGATGCTCGCGGGTCTCTTCAAGGCGCCGACCAAATTCTCGCCCAATGTCAATTTACCCGCCGCTAGAGCGCGCGCCAACGACGTCTTGAGCAATCTCGTCGATGCCGGCTTCATGACCGAGGGACAAGTCTATGCCGCGCGGCTCAACCCGGCGACGCCCGTCGACCGCAATACGCAATCGAGCCCGGATTGGTACCTTGATTTCGCCTTCGACGAGATCAAGCGTCTCGAGGACGAGAACAAACTCGGCAATGACCGCGTCCTGACCGTCCGTACCGGCCTCGATCAGGGACTCCAAAGCCATGCTGAGGCTGTGATCGAAGACATGCTGCGCAATAAGGCGCCGACCTATAACGCTCATCAAGCGGCGACGATCGTTGCCGAGACCAACGGCCTTTTACGCGCCGTCGTCGGCGGCCGCGACTATGGCGCGAGCCAGTTCAACCGCGCGACCGACGCAGCGCGTCAGCCGGGTTCATCGTTCAAAATTTTCGTCTATCTGACAGCGCTTCTCACCGGCAAATATCATGGCAATACGCCCATTGACGCTTCTCCAGTCTGCATCGGCGATTATTGCGTCCGGAATTTCGACGGCGAGAGCGGCGGCATGATGCCGATGTACACGGCGCTAGCGAAATCTTTCAACACTGCCGCGATACGCCTCTCGATCAAGATCGGCGAGGCCTATTGGCCGAAGGGTAAGTCCTATCATCTCGGTCGTATCGCCGCGCTCGGACGGTCGAAAATCGTCGAGACGGCGCGCGCCATGGGCGTGACGACTCCTTTGGTCGATACGGTCTCGCTGCCGGTCGGCGCCGACGAAGTCAAGATGGTCGACATGGTCGGGGCCAATGCCTGCCTCGCCAATGGCGGCAAGCGCGTCGTTCCCTATGCCGCGATTGAAATCCGCAATTCGGCGGGCGACGTCATCTATTCGCACGACGCAAACGGACCGGCGCCCGTCCAAGTCATTCCCGCCGACAAAGTCGCGGAGATGAACAACATCATGACGCACGTGGTCACCGAAGGCACCGGCCGCGCCGCACAGATTCCCGGCCTCGCCATTTCCGGGAAGACGGGGACGACCAACAATTCGACCAACGTTTGGTTCAACGGCTTCACCGGAAATCTTGTCGGCAGCGTATGGTTCGGCAATGACGACAATACTTCGATGATGAACCTGACCGGCGGCGTCCTGCCGGCCGAGACCTGGCATGACATTATGGTCTATGCGCATCAGGGTCTCGACATAAAACCGCCCTATGGCGTCGCGCCCGCGCCGAAGGGCGAGGAAATCGCTAAGGCGGCGGAAACCAGCCAAGGCGGCTTCGCCGAGATTAAATCGCCGCGGCAGCAGGGTTTGTCGCCGCGCGCGACGCAAATCATCACGGATATCGGCGAAATGGCGCGCGACGACCGCGCGCGTAGCGTAAGCCTCGACCCACCGGAGATCTTGAACGCCAAAAACGCCTCGAACGGCGACATAACGGTGGTGCGGGCGGGCGCGATCACGCGGTAAGCCCCGGGAGCGGTCTGCTCCTCCCATCCCTCGTGATCAGAGTTCGTCTTCAGGAGAGTGCAAGGCTAGACACGACCCCCAGCCTTTGCTAAGTCCCCCGCCTCGCGGCGGCCCAAAGGCCGCCCGAAGATTTTCAATGGGCGCATAGCTCAGTTGGTAGAGCAGCTGACTCTTAATCAGCGGGTCCAAGGTTCGAGCCCTTGTGCGCCCACCATTGAAAACACTGATTTAAGCCGGAATGAAGTTGAGCTGCTTACCAGAAATTGCAATTGGGAACCGTGAGTTCTCGAACTCGTCGGCTTGGGTCTCTAGGTGAGAGCCGAGGAGATTTCATTCGGACCGCACGCTATTCCAACAGGCGGCGCAGTGACGCCCGCGGCGTGGGGCTGTCGCCAGCAGCCATCTTAGGTCTTGCTGCTGTTCTCCAGCAAAAGCTCGGATTCGTAGGCCCTTAACCGAGCAGACAATCCCTCGTCGTCTATCCCTGCGCGGGCGTCGGCGCGTGAGGCGGCCATGCCCAGGCAAATCATAAGGAGCATGAGAAAGGCGACGACGGCGAGTAGGGCGAGCACTTGTAGACGCCTCTCAACGGTAATCACCCAACTTGGCTCATACGGGTTAATGGATGCTTGACGACGTGGAGGGCGCGTGAACGGCGGCCAGTCGGACGCGCCTTAAAGGGCGGGCAACGACGAACCAGAGAGTCGGGATCCTTAACCTTGGCCCCGCGAAGTGGCGCCCAAGTTAATCTATTCGAAGCCGGCTGAGTGTAATGTGCGCTCTGGCAAATTCAGCGGTGCGATAGTATGCGCAATCTGAAGGAATTTCTGGGCGACGCCTCGGGCGCTACAGCGATAGAATACAGCATCATCGCATCGTTGATTGCGCTCGTGATCATCGGCAGCCTCTCAGTTATCGGTAACAAGCTCTCAACAAGTTTCAGCGAAGTGTCGAGCAACTTGAAATAGGCGCGTCGCCTCAGGCAGGACCTGAGAGTGAGCAACGGGTTTGAAATCGACATCGGTGGGCAGGCGGGCGCTCGGCTGAAGGGCTGACTCGACTCCTCAAGTAGAGACGTGAGAGGTTTCGAGGATGCGCGATTTACACCTGCTGGGGGGTCGCTATGTTCCTCGTCGACTTCTTGCAACACCTAAAGCGCTACGGTCGCGACAGGCTGCCTGAACTTCGAATCATGGAGGATGCTCATGGCGTCGCCAAAGGCGGCTTCCTCCTGGTCTATCCCGACCGGGATGGCGCCGATTTGATGCTCGATGGCCAGCGCCTCGGCTCGGTTCTATGGTCGGATGGAAAGGTAGTGTACGACCCGCCAATTAAACTTAGCGAGGCGCTATCTTTCGACGGCCATCTTGATCAGTGGGTCGATAAGGCATGGCGGAAATCCGCACCTTCACGCGAGAAGCTCGCCTCGAACAACAACGAATGATCACCGGCGAGCAGGTCAAAGCCGCGCGGGCGTTGCTCGGATGGAGTTTGGAAGAGCTCGCCGAGAAGGCGGCGCTCAGCAA
>JASLHV010000456.1 GCA_030153205.1 Roseiarcus sp.
AGACGGTTCTTTTCGGCAAGACGGCGCGCCGCCGGGGTGGGCGCTTCCGCAGCCGACACGAAGCCGTCCCAGCGCCACAGATCGCCTTCCCTCGAGACGAGCCTCTGGCCCGTCTTCAGTAAGGGCAGCAGGGCGCGGCCCTCACCGCGCAGCACGACGCCGATTTGCGACAGACGGCGCTGGAGGGCCGGCGGGGCCTTGACCAGGCTGCCGAGCGATTGAACGCCTGGCGGTAGCGCAAGCCCTTCGAAATCGCCCTCGAGGACCGTCCAGTGGGCGGGCGCGGATGTATTGGTCGAGGCGTCGAGATCATCGCCCAGAGCCGCGCCAAGCGCCGCTTCATAGCCCTTTTCGACGGATAGGGATTCGACGATAGGAGGCCACAGGCCGCCGCTATCCGAGCCAAGGAGCTTCATCAAAGTGCGCGTCTCGGTCTCAAGACGCTGCGCGAGCCGTTCGGCTTCGTTCAGCGGACCACGGCCTCGCGCCTCGGCGTCGCGGGCCTCGACATGGGCGGCCTCGGCCTCAAGCGCGCGCGCTTCCGCTTCTTCGAGACGCGCCGTCAACGCTTCGAGCGACGCCGCATCGCTTTCGCCGTTCGCTGCGCCGGCCTCCGCGCTTAGCCTATCGCGCTCTTGTGCGACCGAGGCGCATTCGGCCTCGAAACGGGCAAGACGCCGGGTCTCTTCGGCGAGAGCGGCGGAGAGAGCGTTGCGGCGAGCGTTGAGATCAGAAAGCGCGGCTTGCGCTTCGCTCAACCGCGTCTCGGCGTCGCTCAAGATCTGCTCGGCCTCTTCGAGCCTTGCCGCAGCCGAGGCGCGGGCCGTTTCGCTCGTCTCTTCTTCTTGTTGTAGATGATTATCTTCTTCTTCTAAACGCTTGAGCGTATTGGCGGCGTCGTCGATCAACGCCGTCTCGCGGGCGGCGTCCTGCGCAAGCTGGGCGAGACGGCGCTCGAGTTCGGCGACGCGATCCCTGGCGCGGCGCTCCTCGCCCTCCAAAGCCTCGCGGGCCAGAACCAGGCGATGCAAGGCGGCCCCGGCGCGCGCCTCTTCATCCCGCAGCGGCGGCAAGGCGGCGGCCGCGATCGCCTGATTTTTGGCTGTCTCCGCTTGGTCGGCGGTGCGTTCGGCGACTTCGCGCGTATCGGCCTCCAGCCGTCGCTGCGCTTCGGCGAAGCGCTGTTCTTCGTCGCGCCAGGAAATATGCAAGGCCAGGGCCTGGTAGCGGCGGATTTCCGAGGCGAGGCCTTTGTAGCGCGTCGCCTGCCGCGCCTGCCGTTTGAGGCTTTCGATCTGCTGATCGATCTGGGCGAGGACGTCTTCGACGCGGCCGAGATTTTCCTCGGCGCCTCTCAGGCGCAGTTCCGCCTCGTGTCGGCGGGAATGAAGGCCCGAGACGCCAGCCGCCTCTTCCAGGATCAGCCGGCGGGCTTGCGGCTTCGCCGAGATGATTTCGCCGATCTGGCCCTGTCGGACGAGCGCCGGCGAGCGCGCGCCGGTCGACGCGTCCGCAAACAGCAATTGCACATCGCGTGCGCGGACTTCGCGGCCATTGACCCGGTAGGTTGAGCCTGCCTCGCGCTCGATCCGGCGCGTCACCTCGATCGAGTCGGAATCGTTGAAGGCAGCGGGCGCTTTGCGGTCGGTATTATCCAGCAGCAGGCCGACTTCGGCGATGTTGCGCGCCGGACGATTGCCGCCGCCGGAGAAAATGACGTCCTCCATGCCGGAGGCGCGCATGTTCTTGTACGAATTCTCACCCATCACCCAGCGAAGGGCTTCGACGAGATTGGATTTGCCGCAGCCGTTCGGCCCGACGACGCCGGTGAGACCGGATTCGATCTTGAAATCAGTCGTTTCGCAGAAGGACTTGAAACCTGCGAGACGCAGTCGATCAAATCTCATCGCGAACCTCGCGCGCGAATCGCGGCGTCCCTCGCGACCTCGCTACGATCGCGCGATACATTGTTCGACAAGTCCACAACAACCGCCCCTTCATGATCGCGCAGCGCGCATCTCACACTGCTGCGCTTGCGATGGTCGCGCAGAATCGACTCTCTGCGTGCGCAAGCCCAACGGGTCCATGAAGACGAGCCGCGAATCAAGAGCGAGCGCTTGGAAACCTGTGAGAAAGCAACACAAACGCCGGGCTATTTCAACAGAGGCTGGATGATCTTGTCGAAATCGGCAATCGGCAGGGCGCCGTTCACTCTCTTTCCATTGATGAAGAAGGTCGGCGTCGAATCGACATGAAAGTTCTTGGCGCCTTCGTCGCGAGTCTGGGTGACCTTTTCATAGAGCTGCTGGTCTTTCAGACAAGTCTCGAAGTCAGTTGGCGAAATGCCCGCCTGCTTGACCATATTGCCAAGCGCCTCGAGGGGCTTGTCGACGAAGGCCCAGTCCTTCTGATGATCGTACAAGAGATCGACGAGGGCGCTGCGTTTGTCGGGACCGGCGCAGCGCGTCAGCATAAAGGCGGCGGCGTCGAGCGGATTGAGCGGAAACTCCCTGAGGATGAATTTCACCTTACCGGTGTCGACATATTTGCTTTTCAGCGCCGGCCAGGTCTCCGCATGAAAGGCTTGGCAATGCGAGCAGGTCAGCGCCCCATATTCGACAATCGTCACCGGCGCGCTGGCTGAGCCTTGCACGATATCGGGCAGCGGTCCCGGCGCCATGAGTTGTTCGACCGGAACCGCAGCCTGGGCGAAGGCGGGAGCGGCCGAAGTCGCGGCGAATGCGAAGGCGACGGCGAAGGACAATCCGAAAAGGACGCCGCGCCGATCTGTCGCGAATTTGGAAATGGCGGTCACGGTCGCTCCTTGATGCGGATTTGAATAGGGAAGGCGAGAAACGAGGCGAGGCAAAATAGCCTCAAGCAACAATGTGGCAAGACGCGGACGGAATTGGCGGATCAATTCCTGGTCATCACGGATGCGAACGCCCTCAGGACGTACGGCCTAGAAATCGCTGTGATATCATTATATTGAATCGGCTCGCGAACGTAATGTGAGAAGTTCTTCAGCGGGCGCGTGAAGGAACCGTCGGATGACATTCGCGGCCAGGACGCCGCCCGCGATCGATTCCTTGGCTCGACAGCAACAAGCCTCTCGTGTATGAGCCGCCGCTCAACTCAAAACAGCGCGCCGAAGCGCTACGTCTGGAAGCCAGGCGTCACGGCAGGAGAATACAATGAATATCATCCAGAAGCTGGAGGCCGAGCAGGCCGCCAAACTGGCTCAGACGGCAAAAGTCCCGGATTTCCAGCCCGGCGACACGGTCGTCGTCAATGTGAAGGTGAAGGAAGGCGAGCGCACCCGCGTTCAGGCCTATGAAGGCGTTTGCATCGCGCGCAACGGCGGCGGTCTCAACGAGAGCTTCACGGTTCGCAAGATTTCCTATGGCGAAGGCGTCGAGCGTGTCTTCCCGATCTTCTCGCCGATGATCGACTCGGTGAAAGTGCTCCGCCGCGGCAAGGTGCGCCGCGCCAAGCTCTATTATCTGCGCGATCGCCGCGGCAAGTCGGCCCGCATCGCCGAGCGCACCGACAATCAGGCCAGCAAGAAAGACAGCGCGGAATCTTGATTCGGCCGGTTCGTTGAAGGATCGAGGGGCGCTGTTTACAGCGCCCCTTTTTATTTGCTGGTTACAACGCCAAGCCGTTCCCGGCCGCCAGATCGGCGAGGCGCACTTGCGGCCTCGCGCCGAGGTGCTGGATGACTTCGGCGGCGGCGAGCGCGCCGAGTTGGGCCGATTTCACGTGGCCGACGCCGCGCGCCATGCCGGCGAGAAAGCCGGCCGCGAAGAGATCGCCCGCCCCGGTCGTATCGACGAGCCGATCGATCGGGAAGGCGGGAACCTCGAAAGTCTCTTTGCCGTCGACGGTGATCGAGCCTGCTTCCGAGCGCGTCACCACCCCGAGCACGCCCTCGGCGCGCAAGGCTTCGAGCGCCGTGGCGAAATCCGCCGTTTGATAGAGCGAATGCACTTCCTCGGTATTGGCGAAAACCGTATCGACCAGGCCTGAGCGCATCAGGTCGAGAAATTCGGCGCGGAAGCGGTCGACGCAGAAGGAATCGGAGAGGGTCAGCGCCACCCGATTGCCGGCGGCATGGGCGATACGGGCCGCTTTCTGAAAAGTCTCCTTGGCCGCCTGACGGTCCCACATATAGCCTTCGAGATAGACGATGCGGGCCGCGCGTACGAGGTCTTCATCGAGATCTTCCGGCGACAGGTACGAACTCGCGCCGAGATACGTGTTCATCGTCCGTTCGCCGTCAGGCGTCACGAAGATGAAACTGCGCCCCGTCGCCGGCCCCTGCCCCGCCGGCGCGACGCCGAAGCCGACGCCCATGGCGAGAATGTCATGCGTGAAAGCGCGACCAACGGGGTCGTCCTTGACCTTGCCGACATAGGCGCTCTTGAGGCCGAAGGAGCCGACGCCGACGATCGTATTGGCCGCCGAGCCGCCGGAGATCACCGTCGCCGAGCCCATATGGTTGTAGAGAGCCTCGGCGCGGTCCTCGTCGATGAGGATCATCGCGCCTTTCTGCACTTTCTCGGCGACGAGAAAGTCGTCCTCGGCATGGGCGAGAATATCGACCAGGGCATTGCCCAAGCCGAGAACTTCAATGGCGTCGCGCGTCATGAATGGTGTGAGACCCCTGATTTTCCAGGCGTCTCGTCGCATCCCGCGGCGATTGGGTCAATGGCGGTTCTTACCTCAGCGCGTCGCTTTCGCCCCGCGTCGAAGCCGCACGTACAACGCCCCTGCCCCGCCATGGCCGCGGCCGGCTTCCTCGAAGCCGAGCACGATCACGCGCAGTTCCGGCGCCCGCAGCCAATGGGGCGTGAGACGGCGCAAGACGCCGGGCTCCCCGCTCCATAGCGAACCCTCGCTTTTGGTTTGGCCTTTGCCGGTGATGACGAGCACCAAGCGATGGCCTGACGCTTGCGCATAAACGAGAAATCCACGCAAGGCGCGATGCGCCTCGGCTTCTGTCATGCCGTGCAGATCGATGACATCGTCCGGTCCGGCGCCGCCGCGCGCCAATTGGCGCTTCAGGCGGCGATCAAGCGGGGCCAAAGGCGCGACGCCTGGCGGCGCGGTTTTGGGCTTGGCCATTGCGGGCTGCGCCGTCGGCTTTTCGGTTTGTACCGGCGCGGACGCAATCGTCCGTTTGCGTGGCGACGGCAAAGCGGCGCCTTTGCGGGGCGCGACGCTCTTCGCCACGGCGCGCCAGAGTTCGATTTCTTCGTCGCTGAGCGGGCGTAAGATATGCGTGCCGCTTTTGGGGAAGTCGCTCACGTCGCGTTCCCTTGCGGCAGCAAGACGGTAAAATCGGCGGCATGGCGAATATCGCCGGCGCGTTTGCCGGCTTGATCGCCCGAACCAAAGAAAATATCGGCGCGCGCGGCGCCCAAAATCGCCGAGCCGGTGTCCTGTGCGATCATCAGACGGCGGAATGGACGCGGCGCATCGTCGCGCCAGGGCAGTTGCGCCTCGATCCAGAACGGCAGGCCGTACGGCCAAAGATTGCGGTCGACCGCGATCGAGCGCAACGGCGCCAAGGCGACGCCGGCGCCGCCTGTCGGACCCTGGTCCGCTTCAAAATTCTCCTCCAGTTTGAAGAAGACATACGAACGGTTGCGCTGCATCAGCGTGCGGCCTTTGTCCCCCGGCTTTTGACCATTGGCGCGAAGCCAGTCTTTCAGCGCGGCGAGCGACATTTCCTTCTCTTTGATCGCGCCTTCTTCGATCAGCGCCCTGCCGATCGACGTATAGGGCTGGCCATTGCGACCATCATAAGCCAAACGTACGAATTGCCCGTCCGGCAATTGCACACGCGCCGACCCTTGTACCTGCGCGAGGAAAAGTTCGACATGATCTTCGAGCCAGAGGATCGGCTGGAAAACGCCCTGCTCCGCCGCTTCTATAGCGGCGCGCTCCGGATAGGGATCGAGGCCGCCGTCGGCGCGGCGGCGAGCGCCGGAAAGCGACGGGTCGAGGCTTGGCGGCGTTTCCCCCGGCGCGAACGTGACAAGATCAGAGGGTCGCCCCAGCACCGGCGCGGTAAAAGCCGGCGCGGGCGCAAGCGCGCCGCGGAGCAACGGCTCGTAATAGCCGGTGACGAACCCTGCCCGTTCGCCGCCGTCCGGGCTTACATGGTACGGACGGAAATGCTGGAGGAAGAAATCGCGCGCCGCTTCTCGATTGACGTGCTCCTGCATTTGCGCGAGCCGCGCGACAGAGATCAGCTCGGAAGGAACGGGAACGCCAGGGCGGGTCGGCGCAACGCTTTCGACAAGGGCGCGCGCCGAACGTCGCCAAGCCGAAAAGGCGTCGAGAAAGTCGTCTTCGGAAAAGCCTGCGAGATCCTCGAAGCGACGCGGCGTCAATTGTAGACGCATGCCCTTTTCGTACGACGCTGCGCTTTCCCGAGCTTGCGCCATCGGGGCGCCTTGCCGCGCTAGTGTCCGATTTCGGTCGCGATCAGCCGCCAGTTCGGATTGCGCGACGCGATCTCGCGGGCGAAGGTCCAGAGATCAATGTGAGCGGCGACCGTGTCCGCCGAACCTTCGATCACCGCGCCGGCCTTGTCGCGCGTCGAGGAGATGAGCTTCGAGGCGAAACGGACCGCGATCTGCGCGGCGCCGCCGGCCAGACGCGCCTCCTCGATCTTGGCGGAATCGATCGAGACGATGCTGGTCTGCATGGTCTCCTGACGCGACTGACGATCGGCGATAGCGCGGGAGAAATTATCGAGGACGTCGGTCGCCAGCAAATTGGCGAGCGTGTTGCGGTCCCCGGTGGCGAAAGCGAGGACGATCGCCTCATAGGCGGATTTCGCGCCGGCCAAAAAAGTTTCCGGCGTGAAGCTCGGATCGGCGGATGCGATCGCCTCGAGGCCCGCCGCGGCGTCGACGCCCGGCGTGACAAAATCTTTCCAGCGTTGCGGATCGGGCGCGCTCGCCGCTGGCGGCGCGGCGGGATGCGCAGCGCCCGGCAGTCGGATGACCTGATTGTAATTGCGCGGATCATAGGCGGCCGGACCGGTCGAATCTCGTCGCATATTCGGATCGACGGGCGGCGGCTCGGAGCCCGTTCTTGTCCCAAGGACGGAATAGAGCTTCCAGATCACGAAAATCGCGATAATCGCGAAGACGATGGTCGTGGCGTCCACGGGCGGCTTCTCACATCCTTCAAACCCGCGCCAAAGCGGGAAAGCAAATCGCGCTCCCTTGGCCTTACCCGATTGCAAGGAAGGGGCCAAATTGAGGCGGTCGCTTGACAGATAAAGGGTGTTGGGCGGCTTCGCCAGCCCATCGAGGGCGTCTTAGCCTGCTACCGTCGCTTTGCGCAGCTTGGATTGATGGCGCTTTTGTTTGGCCCGATTGCCGCAAACTTCCATCTCGCACCAGCGCCGGCTCTTGTTTTTGGTCGTATCGAGGAAGAGCCAGCCGCAATGATCGCCCTGGCATTGCTTGATGCGCGAGAGGTCGGCCTGCGTCAGCAAAGTCAGAGCGGAAAGTGCGATCGGGCCGAGCACGGCTTCAATCGGCGCCTCCTGCGGCGCCCAGCTCCAGACGAAGCCGGCGCCATGCGGCGTCAGCCGGGCCTTGCCGATGCAGGCGGCGTGAATATGGGCCAGCGCCTCGACGCTGTCAGGCGGGGCCCGGCGACGGGCCGAGACCTCGACGCCGAGCGCATAGATGATCTCGCGCAGGGCGAGCGCGCGTTTAAGGAAGCGCATCGCCAGCCCTTCGTCGGCCTTCAGCGCGCTGAGCATCCATTCGCCGTCGGCAGGCGCGAGCACTTTGGCGTGCCGCGCCCAGGCGACGACATTCTCGGCCGTGCGCAAATGCTCGATATGCGTGTGGTGGCCGCGCCCGGACGAGGTGTTGGTGAAATCAAGCGCCAGTTCGCAACCGACCAGCGGCAACTTGCCAGCGCGCGATTCGGGGATCGAGGAAGGCTCCATATAACCGGCAATCCGATATTGACCGGTGGG
>JASLHV010000518.1 GCA_030153205.1 Roseiarcus sp.
GGCCGCCAAAGAGCCGATGATCACAGCCAGCGCCGAAGCGCCGAACGTCGCAATCATGCTGTTGAAAAAGCGCTTCAAGAATTCATCGCGTACGTTTGATGTCGCGAAAATCGTGTCGGGCGAGAGGCCGAGCGACTGCCAACCCTTCCAACTCGGCGTAAAGTCGAGCCAGGGGACGAGATGACCCTGGGTGACGTCCCTGCCGAGTTTCATCGACGTCGAGAGGGTCCAATAGAGCGGAAACAAGGCGACGAAGGTCCACACAAGCAAGGCTGCGTAGATCAAGACGCGCCCCCCGATGCGCGCAAACCCGCTGGCCTCCACACGCTCGCGCGACTGCCGCCTCGCTGACGCTTCTAGGGCGTTTTCCGCCGTCACTTGAATGCGCTCCTTTCGTTGTTCCGCCTGGCGCCCCGGTTTAGGTCATTTTCTGCATGTAGCGGCTGACCGCCTTCAGCAGCAGGGTGACGAAGATGATGATGATGACAAGATAGACTTCCGCGACCATCGTCGCATAGCCGACATTCGAGCGGTCGCGATACTCGCGATAAACGAAGCTCGAAATCGTATCAGTCGCGCCGCCTGGGCCGCCGGCGGTCACGTTGATGACGATGTCGGCGAGCTTCAGTTCAAAAATGATCCTGATCACGATCGCGGTCACGCTGACCGGCAGCAGGAGTGGAAAAGTGATGGCGGTAAAGGTCTGCCAGGCATTGGCGCCGTCGACTTTGGCGGCCTCCTTGACCTCGTTGGGGAGCGCCTGAAGGCCAGCGAGCATCATGATCATCATAAAGGGAATCCACACCCAGCCGTCCATGACCATGATGCTGGTCCGCGCGACCCAGGGCGAGGTGAAAAACGCTGGATTTTCCCAGCCGAGCGTCCGCGCCAGCGTCGCCGCGGGGCCGAACCGGTTCTCCATGATCGACTTGCCGATCATCCAACTCACCGCCACGGGGCTCAGCATGAAGGGCAGAAGAAAGGCGACACGGAAGAACTTGCGGGCGCGAATGTCGGCGTTGAGGAGCAGCGCAAGGCCGAAGGCGATCGCATATTGCACCAGCACGGTCAGCACGTAGAAGACCATGTTGGACAGCGCGTTCCAAAAGTACGAGTCGCTCCACAGCGCAACGAGATTGTCGAAGCCGTTGAAGTGATGGCCCGACTGAGCGTTGAGGTTCCAGTTGGTGAAGGCGATGTAGAGGCCAAAAAGCGTCGGAAAGATCACCATCGCGACCGTGAAGAGCAGCGCCGGCAGAACGAAAAGCGTCTGCTGACCAGCCTCGCCCCGCGTCAGGACCTGACTGACGCCGAGCGCGACGCTCCAAGCGATGAACATGTAGAGGAGCGGCCGCCAATCCGAAAAGCCGATATCGATCGCGCCGGCGGCGTCGAGAATTTGTAAGGCGGCGACACCGATAAGCGCCAGCGAAGTCAAACGAAACAGCCAACGCCCTTGCGCGGACCTTCGGCCGGATATGCTCGTTTGCAGCGCTTCTAGCTTGCCGCCGTCCACCGATTGTCCCTACCCGTTCTTCTCTAGACCTGCGTCGCTCGCGCCGAGCAGCGGGACACAATGTGCGCGACGGCGCCTTTCGCCGCCGTCGCGAACCAATTTTCCAGGGTACAATCCGATCCGATGGGCCTCAGATGCCCATGGAAATCCGATAGTATTTGACCTGGTTCTCCCGGCCGAGTTTGTCGGTCAGCTTATCCCAAGCTGCGGCGATATTATCGGCGCCCTGTTGCGCGGTCTCTTTGCCGGCAAAAACGCGCGTAAGCTCGTCCTCGGCGATGCTGTAATATTGAAAGATGCCAGGGATGCGCGGCTCGATCGCGGAGTTCGGGTGGTTATATGAGGTCGACTGAGAGTTCATATATGACCCGATATATTTCTTGTCATAGCCCGCCATCGCCCAGAGATCGAGGTTGGTGTGGCTCTTCCGATAGGGTTGGAAGCCTGACGGATAGGCCGCCGTCCACATTGAGAGATCCTTGCCGCCGAGATGGGCTGCTGCGCTCCAGGCGGCCTTTTGGCGCTTGGGATCGGAATCGACGGACTTCATCACATAAATGCCCCAGCCCAGGTACGCCATGTTGGGCGCCTGGTTCGGCCCGCTCGGAAGCTTCTCCCACGCGCTCTTGCGGAAGTTATAGACGTCGTCCGAGCCCGGCAGGATGTCGAAATCGAGCACGTCGCCGATCGTCGCCGTATCGCTCGCCCTGGCGGTGGTGCCGATATCGCCCCACCATTCGAGCAACGAGCCAGTGCCGGTCAGGAACTGCTGGAAGGCTGTCGTGCCAGGATCAGCGTTGATTTGGTCGGCCGGCTCGTAGGGAAGCGCGTCGACGATGTCCTGGATCGCGCGCACCCAAGCAGGGTTGTTGACGAGCGGTTTCATGTTCTCGTCAAACAGCCAATTCTTTTCGCCGGGATATTTGGCATAGGCCGTCGCGCGGCTGCCGGTGAAATAGAATTGGAATCCGCCCCAAGGTTTCGGCTGGTCGAGGAAGCCGAAGACTTCCTTCCCTTTCACCTTCTTGCCCTTGAGGAACTTGGTGACCTGCTGCACTTGCTGCCAGGTCTTAGGCGCGCCCCAATCGTTCAGGCCAGCCTTCTCCTTCCAGTCCTTCCATTGCTTGGCGAGATCCGCATCCGAGAAGACATCGGTGCGAATGTTCATCGTGTGGCAATCGCTGTCGATAGTGACACGATGGATCTTGCCGGCCCAGGTGCCGACTGGCGGCTTGAGATAGTCGACATAATCGTCGAAATCGATCTGCTTCTTCACCCAGTCGGGCATTTCCGACAGCAGATCCTTGACGCCCATGTCGCCTTCGAAAGGCGCGCCCATTTCGATAATGTCGTAGTCGACCGTGCCGGTCGCAATCGTCTGCTGCAGGCGCGCGTTATAGTCGGCCTGCGCAAGATCGATCCATTTGATCGAGGCGCCGGTATAAGCTTCCCACGGCTTCAGAAAGCCGCGGAAAAGGAAGTTGTGCAGGTTCTGGTTATTCAGGCCCATGAAGGCGAAATTGACGCCTTTGAACTCGCCCTCCTTAACGAACTCCTTGGTCGGCCCGAGGCAGAGTTCGCCGACTTTCTGCCAGTCGGCGTCGGTCGGCGATCCATTGCCCGCGCCGGGGATTTTCATGATCTGGGAGACGACGCTATCGGCGGCGTAGGCTGGCGAGGACGCTAGGCCCAAAGGCCCGCTGGCCGCCAGTGCGGCTGTTGCGCCCGCAGCGCCTTTGAGCAGTTGGCGGCGACTGGCCTGCATGGCCATAAGCTGATTGTAAATACCTACTCTCACGGCAGTCCTCCCTTAAAGTACTGCGGCGCCTCCGCCGAGCTTATCCGCCCTGGTCGAAGGCTGACCTCGAACCCGATCTCGTGGGGAAATCGCCGAAAGCGGTCGAGGCTGCGCACATGCTAGTATGCAACGCCCTCTCCCCAAGTCAAATAGACCCATCCTTTTCGCCGTTACCGAGGCTTGTGCACGGCGATTCCGCATTCGGAAGGATTGATCGCCGGTTGCACGACGACGTCAATCGTACGAGAGCCAGTCGAAAAAAAGAGCCGCGGAATGACTTCCGCGGCTCTGGGAGAGGTTTCAGTTCGGCCTTTTTTAGCCCTTATGCGGGGCCTGCGCCTTCCAAGTCTTCAGAAGCTCGTCATAGTCGACAGTCACGCCCTGCGGCTTTTCGTTAGCGAGTTTACGTTGCGGCGCGAGATTGCCGTCCTTTTCCGCCTTGGCGTACCAATATTCCGCATCTTTTTCCTCATTGAGCTGCGGACCCAGTTTTCCTTGAACGCCAGACTTTTGGACGCGCGCCATGATCGCGTCCTGATCGCGCGCCAGTCCATCCATGGCTTGTTGCGGCGTGGTCTCGCCCGAGATCGCCTTGGAGACATTCTGCCACCAGACCTGCGCGAGCTTACCGTATTCGGGAACGTTGACGCCGGTCGGCGTCCACAGCTTGCGCGCGGGGCTGCGATAGAACTCGACGAGGCCGCCCACTTTCGGCGCCAGTTGCGTCATCGCATCGTGCCAGATATCGCTCTCGCGGATCAGGTGCAGCGACGTGACGGACTTCTTCAGCGTGACGGTCTTCGAGACGCAGAACTGAGCATAGAGCCACCCAGCCTTGACGCGCTCCGGCGCCGCGTATTTGAGCATGGTCCAGCAGCCGACGTCCTGGTAGCCGAGCTTCATGCCCTCTTTCCAGTAAGAGCCGTGCGGGCTGGGCGCCATGCGCCATTTCGGCGTGCCGTCCTTGTTCATCACCGGCAGGTCCGGCTGCGACAGCGCATGGGTGAAGGCGCTGTACCAGAAGATCTGCTGGGCGATGTGGCCCTGGCCTGGCACGGCGCCGGCCTCCAGGAAGTCCATACCCGCGGCTTCCGGCGGCGCATATTTCTTCAACCACTCGACGAACTTTGTCAGCGCATAGACCGCAGCCGGTCCGTTGGCGTCGCCGCCGCGCGTGACCGAAGAACCGCGCGGAATGCCGTCCTCCATGCGAATGCCCCATTCGTCGACGGGACGGCCGTTCGGCAAGCCGCGATCGCCATTGCCGGCCATCGAGAGCCACGCGTCGGTGAAGCGCCAGCCGAGCGAGGGGTCTTTCTTGCCGTAGTCCATGTGGCCATAGACGCGCTGGCCGTCGATCTCCTTCACCGTGTTGGTGAAGAATTCCGCGATGTCCTCATAGGCCGACCAGTTGACCGGGACGCCGAGTTCATAACCGAATTGTTTCTTGAACCCTTCCTTGAGCTCCGGCCGCTGGAACCAGTCGTACCGGAACCAATAGAGATTCGCGAATTGCTGGTCGGGAAGCTGATACAGTTTGCCGTCGGTGAATGTACCGAACGACAGTCCGATGAAGTCTTCGAGATCAAGATTCGGATTGGTGATTTCCTTGCCCTCGCCGGCCATGAAGTCGGTAAGCGAGCCGCCGATGATATCGTTGTAGCGGGGATGCGTTCCGATGAAGTCCGAATCGTTCATCCAGAAGTCGTAGATAGGCTTACCGGACTGGATTTCGACTTCGATCTTGTCGACGAGCAGACCCTCGTCCATCATCTCGTGATTGACCTGAATGCCGGTGATCTCGGCGAAGGCCTTGGTCAAGGTCTTCGACTCATATTCGTGAATGCTGAGGATTTCCGAGACGGTACTGACCTTCATGCCCTTGAAGGGCTGCGACGCCTTCACAAACCATTCCATCTCCGCCATCTGCTGATCCTTGCTCAGCGTCGAGGGCTGGAATTCGGAGTCGATCCACTTCTTTGCGGCGTCGACTTGCTGCGCGTAGCTCGGCGTCGGCGTCAACAAAGCCGGCGCGCTGACCGCGGCCGCCGCCGTGGCGGCCGCGCCCTTCAATACGTCACGACGTTTCAAGTCCATGTCGTTTCCTTCCCTGTTCGCCGCGCACTATGCGCGGTCCATAAAAAAGCCGGTTATGCAAAAACAAACATAGCGACGCCAAAGAGCACTGAGAGCCCAAGCGGGTACCAAAGGGCTCCCCCGCTAAACCGCATCCAAAAGATATGAATGTAGGCGGCGCCGATAAGCGTGACGAAGAACCGATCGCCCCGCGTTGTGGGAAAGCCGAGCACGCCTTTACGTGGCGTCTCGGGTCGGTAAATCGCCAAAACGGTCAGTACGATAAGAGCCGATGCAATAAAGCCAAAAAATAGCGCCGTGACCCAAGTCCAGGCCATCCAGGCGAGTTTTTCGCTCAATCCGCTCCAAAAGGCGGCGATTCCCTCAAACATCGCGCGTCTCCCTTACACTCGCCCCAAGGCGAAACCCTTGGCGATGTGATTGCGCACGAACCAGATAACGATGGCGCCCGGAATCATGGTCAGGACGCCGGCGGCGGCTAGCAATGACCAATCCATGCCGGAAGCCGAATAGCTGCGCGTCATGACGGCGGCAAAGGGCAACGCCTCGGTCGCCGTCAATGTCGTCGCTAACAATTGCTCGACCCAAGAGAACATGAAGCAGAAGAAGGCGGTGACGCCGACGCCATTGGCGATGAGCGGCAGAAATATGCGTACGAAGAAGCGAGGGAAGGAATAACCATCGATCGCCGCTGTTTCGTCGATCTCGCGGGGGACGCCGCCGATGAAACCTTCGAGAATCCAAACCGCGAGCGGCACATTGAAGAGACAATGCGCCAGGGCGACAGCCCAGACCGAGTCAAAGAGGCCAAGAGCGTAATAGAGGTTGAAGAACGGCATCGCGTACACAGACGCCGGCGCCATCAGATTAGTCAGAAGCCAAAAGAAAAGGTGCTTGTCGCCGACGAAGCGATAGCGATTGAAAGCATAAGCGGCGGGCAATGCTACCGTAACAGAAATCACGGTATTGATCACCACATAGGCGAGAGATACCGCAAAGGCATGCACCCAGGTCGGGTCGTTGAAAATCGCAGAATACTTCTCGAAGGAAGGATGACGCGGCCAAAAGGTGAGGCCCGACATGATGTCTTCGTTCGTGCGAAGACTCATATTGATGAGCCAATAGATCGGCAGCAAAAGCGCCACAAGGTAAATGGCCAGTAGAATCTTTGGAACGACGCCGCGGCGCATCAGGCGTCTCTCCGGCGATCGAGTTGGGTCATGATCGTGTAGAAAATCCAACAAAGCGTAATCGTGATGAGGTTGTAAATAAGCGACATCGCGGCGGCCGCGCCGAGATCGACCTGTCCGAGCGCAATCTTGACCAGATCGATGGACAGGAACGTCGTGGCGCTACCCGGCCCGCCGCCGGTGACGACGAAAGGCTCGGTGTAGATCATGAAGGTTTGCATGAAGCGAAGCAGTATCGCGAGAACAAGCACCTTGCGCAGCTTAGGCAATTCTATGTTGACGAAAACGGCCCAGCGACTCGCACCGTCAATTTTTGCGGCCTGATAATACGCGTCGGAAATGGCTCGCAGACCGGCATAGCTCAACAAAATGACCAATGGCGTCCAATGCCAGACGTCGATCACGACGATCGTGCACCAGGCGGAGACGGGATCCTGAGTGTCGTTGTAGTGGAGGCCAAGGCCGGTCAGAGTAGCCCCGAAGAGCCCGATATCGGCGCGAGCGAAAATCTGCCAGATCGTACCGACAACGTTCCACGGAATAAGCATGGGCAGCGCCATGATGACCAAGCAGAGGCCCACGACCCAGCCTCGGCGCGGCAAACACAGAGCAATGGCGACGCCGAGCGGCACTTCGATCAGAAGCGCAACGAAGGAAAAGCTCAGGTTGCGAAACAGCGCATCGGCGAATCGCTGGCCCGATTCGGTCGAGGGGTCGAGCACCGCGCGGAACCAACCGTCGCCGTTCCAGAAGAAGTTGTTAGCGCCCATCGTATCTTGGACCGAGTAGTTCACTACGGTCATCATCGGCAGCAGCGCGGAGAACAGAACGAAAGCCAGAACGGGAGCGACGAGAAGCCAGGCCCGATTGTTGATCGGTTTGTCGGTCATGACGGCTCTCCGGCGACGCGCTCGTCGTTTACGTAGACAAAGAGCCGCTCGGGCTTGATCGCGAGATTGGCCATCCCGTCGTTTATCGGTGCATCATTCGGGACGGTGGCGAAAATCTCGTGTGGCCCTAACTTGACGCGGGCGAGTCGTCGCCGGCCAAGATCGTCGATTTTCTGAACCTGCACCTTCAGGACGCCCTCTGACGACAATCTTGCGTAGTCGGGTCGGAAACCCAACCGTACCGAGCTGCCTGCGGGCGGCTTGGGATAGCGTCGTGCGAGTTGGATAGTCTGGCCGGCGACGCGCGCCGTCGCGCCGTCGACTTCCGCCTCAACGAGATTCATGCCGGGCGAGCCGATAAAATAGCCGACGAAAGTATGATCGGGCTCGTCGAAGAGTTGCCCCGGCGTCGCGATCTGCAGGACGCGGCCGTCTTTCATCACGACGACCTCGTCCGCAAAGGTCAGCGCTTCAATCTGGTCGTGGGTGACGTAGATCATCAAGACGTCGAGGGCGCGATGCACCGCCTTGAGCTTTGAACGGAGTTCCCACTTCAAGGAAGGATCGATCACTGTCAGAGGCTCGTCGAAAAGCACTGCGGCGACGTCCGGCCTCACTAAGCCGCGGCCAAGCGATATCTTCTGCTTGGCGTCGGCAGTCAGTCCGCGCGCCGGGCGCCCCAGATCCTTCGTCAGATCTAGAAGCTCGGCGATTTCGCGGACGCGACGCTCGATGGCGCCGCGCTCCACTCCCCGGTTTTTCAATGGAAAGGCAAGATTCTGGGCGACCGTCATCGTGTCGTAGATGACGGGGAATTGGAAGACCTGGGCGATGTTCCGCTTCTCGGTCGGCAGCGCGGTGACGTCTTTGTCGTCGAACAAGATACGCCCGCTCGACGGCGTGATCAGGCCCGAAATTATATTGAGGAGCGTGGTCTTACCGCAGCCCGATGGGCCGAGCAGCGCATAGGCGCGACCTTGTCGCCAGACATGGTCGAGACGTCGCAATGCGTAAGTCGTCTCGGCCGAGTCGGTCTGGTAGCTATGCGCGACGCCGTCGAGGGTGATGCGGGCCATGTCCGTCCCTCACTGGCTGGCGGCGACAGGCGCGCCGGCGCGGTCAAAGACGAAAACGCGGGTGGCGTCGACATAAAGCGTAACCGGCTGCCCTGGCTGTCGGGCGCTGACGCCCGGCTCGACACAAACCAACACGCCATGCGGCGATTCGACGTGAACGAAACTTTCAGACCCGCTGATTTCGGCGACTGAAATGCGACCATCGAACTTCAAAGTATTCGGCCAAGCCTCGGTGAGGCTCATCGCATCCGCGCGGAAAGCGAGCGTGTAAGCTCCATCGGCGATTCCGGAGAGGAGGCCGACCGAAGGCGCATGATGAAAGTCGCCGAATTGAATGACGCCTTCACGCTTGACGATCGCGATTTCGTTCAAAGGCGGATCAGAGAAGACGCGGGCGGACTCAATGTGATTGGGATGGTGGTAGACATCCGCCGTCGGACCGAATTGGATCACCCGTCCTTTCGAGAGCGTCGCCGTATTGCCGCCGAGCAGAAGCGCCTCGAGCGGTTCGGTCGTCGCGTAAACGAGGACCGCTCCCGATTGCTTGAGAATGCGCGGCAATTCCTCGCGCAATTCCTCGCGCAATTTGTAATCGAGATTGGCGAGCGGTTCGTCCATAAGTACAAGCTCGGCGCCCTTCACGATAGCGCGGGCGATCGCTGTTCGTTGCTGTTGGCCACCCGAAAGCTGCGCGGGCAATCGGTCTAACAGCGGCTCGAGGCCGAGGACTCTCGCCGCCTCGCGAACGCGCGTATCAACCTCCGCCTGAGCGAGACGCGCCACACGTAGCGGCGATGCAATATTCTCATAGACCGTGAGCGACGGATAATTGATGAATTGCTGGTAGACCATCGCCACGGAGCGCTTGCGCACTGGCGTCCCTGTCACGTCCGAGTCCGCGGCGAAAACCCGCCCGCTGCTTGGCTTGTCAAGACCGGCCATCAGTCGCATCAACGTCGTCTTGCCGGATAGGGTGACCCCGAGAAGCACGTTCATCGTGCCTCGTTCGAACGCCAAATTGACATTGTCGATAATTGTCTCGCCGGCCGAGACGACGCTGACGTTCTCCAGCCGTACGCTCATGCTGCGACAGGCCCGCAAGAACAGCCTCGCCGAGCGAAATGATAGACCGCCATCTGCGGCATGTTGGAGGGCGCAAGTACGGTGCGGGCGATATCGGTTGGCGTCATGAGCGGTCCGTGAAGCGACCCTCCATTGCGACGCCTGCGGATTTCCGGACGACGAGCGCGTTTCAAGCACCCGACGTGGCGATAACCGACCCCCACCAGCGTCCCCCATGTTCTGTCTTTTCGTTCGTTGCCTTCTAGGCGAAACAAATATACGCTACAAGCGATCAAAACGAAAATCAAACGAAAAATGGAAGAGGGTAGGAAGCAGTTTGGCGCACGGCGAGGCCGACAGTTGGCGTCACGGCTCTCGGGGCCGCAGTCAATTGTCCCGTGTCCCGACCGACCAAGCCCGGCGCTGCGCTGCGGTCCGCCACCCGAGACAAGCTCATGACCCAACCGCTCAACGACCGTCAGAATGAAATTGTCGCCTTGGCGCGGTCGATAGGCCGCGTCACAGTGGAGGATCTCGCGGCGCGATTTGACGTGACGCCGCAGACTATTCGTCGCGACCTCAACGAACTTTGCGACCTTCGCGTGCTGTCACGAACTCACGGCGGCGCGGTTATTTCCTCGTCAGTCGAAAACCTCGCTTATGAAGCGCGCCGCTTCATCGCCGCCGACGCCAAACGCGCCATCGGCGCCGCCGCCGCCGCTTTGATTCCGAACAAATCCTCATTGTTCATCAACATCGGCACGACGACGGAGGAAGTCGCCGCGGCCTTGGCCGATCATGAGAATCTGCTCGTTATTACCAACAATCTCAACGTCGCCATGACGCTCTATCGACGCCCGACGATCGAAGTGATCGTGGCCGGCGGCCCGATCCGACGGTCCGATGGAGCCGTCATCGGAAGCGCAGCGGTAGACCTCATCCGCCAGTTCAAGGTGGATAATGCGGTCATTGGCGCTTCGGCGCTGGATCCAGACGGCACGCTGCTCGATTTCGACGCGCTTGAAGTCAATGTATCGCGCGCGATTATCGAAAACGCGCGCCGCGTGCTTCTGGTTTGTGACCACATGAAGCTTGAGCGCGCGGCTCCGGTGAAAATTGGCCATATGTCGCAGGTGGACGCTTTCGTCACCGACCGGCTCGAATCGCCTGCCTTGCGACAGGTCTGCGCTTTCCATCATGTCGAGGTAATCGAAGCTCACCCGAACGCGCTGCCGGACGACAGCGATTCGTGATCGCGACAGGTTCGAGCGCTCTTTTTCAGCTCCCGATTTCAGCCCCGCAGCTTGTGTTTGAATTTATTTTCGTTTACGTTCATATCGATCATAATACGAAAACAAGATTGAAAACGCCTAGCGGGAGGTCGTTTTGAAGGAGGCTTACGATCTCGCGATCATAGGCGGCGGGATCAACGGTTGCGGCATAGCTCGGGACGCCGCGGGACGCGGCCTTTCCGTTTATCTTTGCGAACGAGAGGATTTGGCGAGCGGAACCTCCTCGGCGGCGACCAAACTCATTCATGGCGGGCTCCGCTACCTCGAATATTTCGAATTCCGACTGGTCCGCGAAGCCCTAATGGAACGAGAGACCCTATGGGGGATCGCTCCGCACATCATTTGGCCGCTTCGCTTTGTTCTGCCGCATCATAAAGGCCTCAGGCCGCCCTGGCTGCTGCGGCTCGGCCTTTTCCTTTATGACCATCTCGGCGGCCGCAAGCTCTTGCCGCCCGCCCGCAGTCTCGACCTCACCGTTGATCCCACTGGCAAGCCGCTTCGGCGCGAATTCCGCCGCGGTTTCGAATATTCGGATTGCTGGGTCGAGGACGCCCGCCTCGTGGCGCTGAACGCCCGCGACGCCGCCGCGCGCGGCGCGGATATCCAAACGAGGACGAGCGCGATCGCCGCAGAACGCAGCGCTGATGGGTGGACCCTGACGACACGGCGGCGTCGGACCGGCGAAACGCAGAAGATCCGAGCACGGATATTGATTAACGCCGCCGGGCCTTGGGTTGGCGATGTCCTTGGGACGGCGATGCGCCGCAATTCGGCGGCTAATGTTCGCCTTGTGCAAGGTTCGCATATCGTCGTCAGGCGGCTCTATGACCACGATCGTTGCTATATCTTCCAAAACGCCGACAATCGGATCATATTCGCGATTCCTTACGAGCGGGATTTCACGCTGATCGGCACAACGGATCGCGACTATGTAGGCGACCCAGCGAAAGTCGCTGCGTCCGCGGAAGAGATCGACTACCTCTGCCGATCGGCCAGCGAGTATTTTGCATCCGCGATCACACCGGCCGATGTGGTGTGGACTTATTCTGGCGTGCGTCCGCTCTATGACGACGGCGCGAGCGAGGCTCAGGCGGCGACGCGCGATTATGTCCTCGAACTCGATGAGGACGGCGCGCCTGTTCTTTCAATCTTTGGCGGCAAGATCACGACGTACCGCCGTCTTGCCGAGCACGCTTTAGAGAAACTCGCGGCTCACATTGGACCCGCGGCGCACGCCAAGCGCGGTTGGACAAGCGCTTCCGCTTTACCTGGCGGAGATTTTCCCATTTTAGGCTTCGAAGATTTGGTGAAGGGTCTCGCGGACGATTTTCCTTGGCTGGACCCTTCGCAATGCCGTCGCCTGTGCCGCGCCTACGGGACCAAGGCGCGCGTCATTCTCGGTGATGCAGAGAACGCCGGCCAGTTGGGACGAAATTTTGGCGCTGGCCTCACCGAAGCCGAGACGCTTTATTTGATGAATGAAGAATGGGCTCAGGAAGCCGCGGACGTGATTTGGCGACGCTCAAAACTCGGCCTCCGTCTGTCCTCTGACGAGGTTGCGGCGCTCGAGGCTTTCATGATGATGCGGCGCGACGGCCGCGCTTGAAGCTTCCAAGCGAGGCGGTGAGGAAAGAGCATGGCGGCTGGCGAAATCCAAGTGAAGGGCCTGTTTGCGACGCCGGTCGCCGCCTTGATGCTGCCGGACGCCGAGGCGCGGAACGCCGAACTTGAAGAGGTCATTTTGCGGCGCCGCGCGGAACGTCCGACGCTTGGCGCCTCGAATATCGGCGGCTGGCACTCGACGCGCGATTTCGCTGAATGGGGCGGCGGGCGCGCGCAAGAAGTTCTGACGATCGCCCGCTCCGTCGTCACCAAGCTGACGACCGATCGCGACGGAAAGGCTGTAAAGCCCGATTGGACCGTCGAAGCCTGGGCCAATGTCAATGGACCTGGCGATTCCAATTCATGTCACTATCACCCCGGCTCGTTCTGGTCCGGCAGTTATTACGTCCGCGATGGCGGCTGCGCCGACGATCCGTCGCTCGGTGGAGAGTTCGAGATGTTCGATCCACGCGGACCTTCGCCGATGATGCACGCGCCTTCGCTTAAATTCGGCGGCGAAGATGGACTCTCGGCGGGAAGCGCCGAGACCATCCGGCCGCGGCCGGGTCTTATGTTTATCTTTCCATCATTTCTTCTGCACGCCGTTCGGCCTTACCGAGGCGACGGCCTGCGCATCTCGATCGCTTTCAATTTCGGCTTGTACCGTCCGCTCTAAAAAAACGACCGCTTCGGGGAAGCGCTTCATGACTCACATATTGGTCCTCGACCAAGGCACGACATCAACCCGCTCGATCATTTTCGGACCCGATGTGGCGCCTGTCGCAAGCGCGCAACAGGAGTTCGAGCAGTTCTATCCTCATCCCGGATGGGTCGAGCACAATCCCGCCGATCTTTGGGCGACGACCCTCGCGACAATGCGCGAAGCAATCGCAAAGGCGAACCTGCCGCGTAACGCCCTTTCCGCCGTAGGCATCGCCAACCAGCGCGAGACCACGCTGGTCTGGAGCCGGAAGACCGGCGAAACCATCGGCAACGCCATCGTTTGGCAGGACCGTCGCACGGCCGATCTTTGCGCGCGCCTGAAGGAGGACGGCGCCGAGGGCCTCGTAACGAAACGTTCTGGCCTATTGCTCGATCCCTATTTTTCAGCGACGAAGATTGCCTGGATCCTCGACAATATCTCGGGCGCCCGCGAACGCGCCGAGAATGGCGAACTGATTTTCGGCACGGTCGACGCTTTTCTCCTGTGGCGATTTACCAACGGCGCCGTTCACGCGACCGACGCGACGAACGCATCGCGGACCTTGCTCTACAATATTCACAGCGGCCAATGGGACGAGGAATTATTGCGTCTCTTCCGCATCCCGCGCTCCATGGTCCCGGAGGTCAAAGACAGCGCCGGCTATTTTGGCGCTATCGCCCCGGAGCATCTCAACCTGCCATTGCCCGTGCTCTCGATCGCTGGCGACCAACAGGCCGCGCTGGTCGGGCAGGCTTGCTTTTCGCCGGGGATGGCGAAAGCGACATACGGCACGGGCGGTTTTATCCTGGTGAATACAGGGGCCGAACCTGTCGCGTCGACTCATCGTCTGCTGACGACTGTCGCGTACCAACTGGACGGCGTTCGCAGCTACGCGCTCGAAGGCTCGATATTTTCCGCCGGCGCGACCGTGCAATGGCTGCGCGATTCGCTTGGCGTCATCGCTTCCTCCGCCGAGGCCGGGGTTTTGGCGTCCAAAGCCGATTCCGAGCAGAGCGTCTACCTCGTGCCCGCCTTCACCGGCCTCGGGGCGCCCCACTGGAACGCCGAAGCGCGCGGGACGATTATTGGCTTGACCCGCGGCTCGACGCGCAACGAAATTGCGCGGGCGGCCCTCGAAAGCGTTGGCTACCAAACCCGCGATCTTCTCACCGCCATGAGCGCAGACAGCGGAGGGGCTGCCGCGGGAAAGCAGGTGATCCGCGTCGACGGCGGCATGGCCGCCAGCGATTGGACCATGCAATTTCTGGCCGATATTCTCGACAGGCCCGTGGATCGACCGTCGGTTATCGAAACCACGGCGCTTGGCGCTGCGTACCTCGCCGGCTTGCAAGCTGCCGTTTATCCCGGCCCGGAAGATTTCGCCAAGACATGGAGCGCAGCGCAGCGCTTCGAGCCGAAAATGCCCGAGCTCGAACGCAAAAGACGTTACGCGGGCTGGCGAGATGCGGTCGCCCGCAGCCTCATGAAACCCGCCTGACGACGATGCGCATCATCTTCCGCTGCGACCCAGCGCTCATCGACCGACTGCCGCCGCCGATCGCGGCGCGGCGCGCCCTGCCCGATTGGCTACGCCAGATGCCTGCAACTGCTTTCTCTGAAACGCACGGTCAGGACGTCCGTACTGTCAAGCAATGCCCGCCCTTCGTCGACGCGATGGCCTATGGCTTCATTATGCCGCTGCCCTGCGACGTCAAGGTGGCCAATGGGAAATTCTCTTGGGCTTGGGATTTGCCGCCGCTGTCGATTGACGCTCATCCGCGTTCCCCTTTGAGTTTCCATGTCCCGGCCCAGGTGACTGGAACGCCGCTCCATGCCGAGCAAAGAGCGGTTATCAAGTTCAACAGCTTCTGGACGATTGAACTCGAGCCCGGGTACTCCCTCTTCGCGACTCATCCGGTCAATCGCGCCGACCTCCCTTTTCGTCTGATTTCCGGGCTCGTCGACGCCGACCGTTTCAATGATGTCGGCATTTTGTTCCCGGCGGTGTGGACGGATCCAGATTTTTCCGGCGTTCTTTCTGCCGGCACGCCCGTCGCGCAGTGTTTCCCGGTCTCTCGCGAGACGCTTGAACTGGCCGTTGAGCCCCTGTCGAGGGAGAAGCGCAGGAATTATGAATCGACTGCCCATGCCTTGTTGAGCAAGCCCGGCGTTTACCGTCGACGGTTTCGTGCGCGACGAGGTAATCAGGCGGCGAGCGATCGACGTAGCGATTGAAGGTCTAGCCACAATTCGCCAGTTGGCGCCGCCGACAGCGCCTGCGCGATCCGCCCAAACGTGTCCGGCCGGATATTCAAAGCATTGCAATAGGCCTGTCGTGCG